>NZ_JBSFLQ010000034.1:0-89465 GCF_053599115.1 Streptomyces sp. NPDC001020
ATCCGGGGATCGACCACCTTGGGCATGGGCCTTTTATAGCACAGTCGTGCTACATTCGACTCCAACGCTTCATAGCACGGTCGTGCTAAATAAATAGGGCCAGGCTGCGGACGATCACCGTGCCGATCCCTCGCGGCAGGCGATCACCCACGGCGACGGTTGCATCGGTGTCGCCGCGGTCGCCGACACGCAGGCCGTTGCTCCGGGACCCTCGGCAACGGCACTCGAGGGCATCGGGGCCAGGAGAGGCGCCCCCGGTCAGGAAGGAAGGCTGATGGTCATGCCCTGGGCATCATGGACGACGACCGGAGTGTTCGCCGGCCGGGGCGGCGCCCGCACCGAAGAGGCGGGGACAGTGACCGGCGACCTGACCGTCCACACCACCTGGGACGGCAGGCAGGCCGATGTGGCGGTCCAGTACAGCGGTGCCTCCCAGTGGTTCACCCTCAGTGGAAGCCCGGTGCCCTGCCCGTCCGAACGGGACAGCAGGGACCTGCACCAGGCGGTGGTGGAAGCGGTGAGGGCCGGTGGTGGTGCCGTCGTTCCGCGGTTCCACAGGTATCACGGGTAGTGCGCGGCCAAGGGGCCCACGGGCATGCTGTCTTCCGGAAGGCCTGTGTCATGCACCGGATGCGGGGTCGGCGTAGCGGAGCAGTACGCCCACTCCCTCGCTGAGCCGCAACCGCTGCTCGGGCACCACGACCAGCTCTGCCCCGGTGCCGACGAGGGCACGGACCAGGGCCGCGTCGGCGCGCTCGTCGCGCACGTCCTGTACGCCGTACGAGCGCAGCTCCCGCTCGGCGAGCGCGAGCTGGCCGGGTTCGGGGCCGACCCACAGACGAAACGACGACAACTCGGGGTGGCCGTTGAGGAAGAGGGCTTTGACCCCGCCGCGCTGCAGCGCCGACACAGCGGCGGCGAGGCCTTCGGCCGACGCTCCGTCGCGTGCGCGCTGGGTGAGGAAGGCGCCCAGAAGAGCCCGGTCGTGCGCCGCCAGACGCCCGGTGAAGAGAGCGTCGAGCCGGCGCTCCAGCAGTGCTCGACCCGGCCGGTAGTCACCGGCGCCTTTGACGGTGGTGGCCGCGGCTCGCAGCGAGGGGGGAAGCCGGTGGACGAGAATGCCGCGCGCCCAGACGTCCCCTGCGACGACCAGGGCCTCCGCGCCGATGCGCCGGGCGTGGCCCTGTAGGGTCCGGCCGAGCCGTACGGCAGCGCGCAGCCACTCGGTGACGGGGATCTCCTCATGCAGCCGCTCTCCGGGCGTGACCTTGGTCAGGGGCCAGGTGCCGACCTCGGCATCGACACGCACGGTGCCGGGGGCGTCCGTGGAGTGACGGCCGCGGTAGTGGACGTGAACCGCCAGGTACGGGATCCCGGGCGCGTGCTGGACGATCAGCGGCATGGTGTCAGGCAGCGTCCCGAAGTGCGCCATATCCCGTGCGGGTGGGGCGGGCAACTCGTCCAGCAGGGCCAGCCTGCCGTGTGCGGTGAACAGCGCCTGCCCGTGCGCGCCGGGGACGCCCGTGTCGCTGCCCACGGTGTCCGCCACCGCGGTGATGGAGTTCTGGTCCGCTCCTTCGGCCACCAGGGTGTCCCGCAGGTGCCGCCAGCGCCGTTCCACGGCGGCGTCGGCATCGTCGACGGTGCTGTCTCGGGACGTGTCCAGATAGACCGACGCGAACGGTCCGGGCTGCTTGTACAGAGGTTCGAGGAAGGAGAGTCTCACCGTCACTCCTGCGTACGCTGTCCACGCTCCGGAGACGGGGCCCGCCGTACCTGTCGGACGCGCTCGGTCGGGCGGTCACGCCGGGGAACCGTCCAGTTCCCAGGATGCGCCTGCCGCGTGGGCCTTGCCCCTCCGCGGCCCGGAGTCGTTCGTCAGCGGCGTGCAGGGCCCATGGTCCCCATGAATGCCCGATCGGCCCCTCTTCCTGAGCCGCCCGGCCGAGGCATCCTGAACAGGCCACAGGTAAGGAGTGCACGACATGCAGGCGCATGAAGGCGACGTGCTGCGGTTCACCGGCAGGACCGTGGGAACGCCGGAACACCATGCCACCGTCGTGGAAGTGCTCGGCCGTAACGGGGAACCGCCCTACCGGGTGCGCTACGACGACGGTCACGAATCCGAGATCTTTCCCGGCCCCGGATGCGTGGTCGAGCCACGTCCGGTCGGCGGCGCCCCGAAGGGGTAATAGCACCACGGCAGGCGCCGTTGCTCACGCCGTGCGCATGCCGACTCGCCTCCGTCGGTTGTGCGCACGGCCTGGGACGCGGCGGGAGGATGTCATGCGACTCAGCGGACATCGCGGTGTTCCGCACACCGCGGACCTGCGGGTCGAGGCATGGGCCCCGACCCGTGAGGAGTGCCTGCAGCAGGTGGTACGGGCCGTCTGCGAGTCGTTCCTGGACCTGACCGGAGCAGTCGGCGTCCGGCGGAGGGACGTCCTGGTGCGGGGCGACACCGACGAGGACGTGCTGATGGCCCTGCTCGAGGAGATTCTGTACTGGCTGGACGCCCAGGGTGAGATCCCGGTCGAGATGGAACCGGTCCCGGTCGCGGACGGTCTGCGCGTCAGCCTGCACATGGCAGAGACCGACTCGCTCCCGTTGACGGGAGCCGTGCCGAAGGCGGTCACCCTGCACGAGTTGGACTTCCGCCCGGGGCCGGAGGGCTGGACGTGTGCGGTGACTCTCGATGTCTGAGCGGTGCTGCCGCCGTCCGTGCCCCCACGCCGCCACGCATGCGTGCAACGGGCGTGGATCACATCGGTCGGCGGTGCGGCTGCCGACCGGTTCCATGCGCAATACCATGGACGCCACGGGGCAGGGGCGAACGGAACCGCCGCGTGCACCCTCGCTTCCACACAGAGGCACGTCGCCGGAAGGCGTACCCGCAGTCCCGTCCATCTCTGAATCGCCTGATCGTTCGCGGTGCCGACCACTGCCCGCGCCGCAGGAAGTCCCATCCCGCCCAGGGGCCGTATTCCGCGAACCGCCCGGATTCCACGGGCGTACCGGAAGGGGAAGACTCATGCCCGCCACACACTCATCCGACTTCAACCACACCATCCACACCTCGAACGTGTGGCTGAAATCGGTGGCCGAGAGCCTGGGAACGGAGGACCGCCACCTTGCCCACCGGGTCCTGCGGACCTGGATGCACACGCTCCGGGACCGACTCACTGTCGATGTGGCCGCCCACTTCGCCGCACAGCTTCCCGAGTTGATGCGGGGCGCCTACTACGACGGCTGGGACCCCAGCGCCGTACCGATCAAGTACGACCGCGAGGGTTACATGAACCGTTTCTCCCAGGAGGCCAGGGTCTCCGTCGAGGAAGTCCCCGAGATCGCCGCTGCGGTCACCGCCGCCGTCCACGAACATGTCTCTCCCGGGCAACTGGAGGCCGCGCTGGACCAGATCCCGACCGGCATCCGAACCCTCCTCCTCGAGCCGGCCTGACCGGTCCTGCGGCCCGCATCCCGCAGGGCACGGGCAGGCGACTGCTCCGCTGCCAGGACGGCAACCCACTGACGGGCGGTGACGGGTATGGACATCACGCTGGTGCAGGAGGGCCCGTTCCGGTTCCGGGTGGACCGGCAGGACCCGATGCGGGTGCCCGGGGTGGTCTTCGCGACACGGGACCTGCTTCCGCAGGCCGTCGGGGACAAGGCGCTGGAGCAGGTGGTGAACGTGGCGACCCTGCCCGGCATCGTGCGTGCCTCGTTCGCCATGCCTGACGTGCACTGGGGTTACGGCTTCCCGATCGGAGGTGTCGCCGCCACCGACACCGACGCCGGGGGAGTGGTCTCGCCAGGCGGTGTGGGATTCGACATCTCCTGCGGTGTCCGGCTCCTCGCCGCCGACATCGACCGCACGCCACTGGCCCCCAGGATGCGGGCGCTGATGGATGTCCTCGGTGACACCGTCCCGCGGGGGACGGGGCGTGGCGGGCTGTGGAAGCTGTCCGGCAGGCCCCAGATGGAGAAGCTGCTGGTCGCCGGGGCCGCGTACGCGGTCGAGTGCGGTCATGGCGTGGCACGCGACCTTGAGCGCTGCGAGGACCGCGGAGCACTGGAGGGCGCCGACCCGTCGCACGTCGGGCAGCGGGCCGTGGAACGGGGGCTTCAACAGGTGGGCAGTCTGGGATCGGGCAACCACTTCCTGGAAGTACAGGCCGTCGACGAGGTGTACGACGCCGAGACCGCGGCCGCCTTCGGCCTGCACGCCGAGCAGGTGTGCGTCATGATCCATTGCGGCTCGCGCGGACTGGGCCACCAGGTGTGCACCGACCACGTCCGCGTCATGGACCAGGCCCTGCGTGGATTCGGCATCCAGATCCCGGACCGGCAACTGGCCTGCGCGCCGGTCGTCTCCTCGCTGGGCCGCGCCTATCTCGGGGCGATGGCGGCCGCCGCCAACTACGGCCGCGCCAACCGGCAACTGCTCGGCCAGGCCGCGCGCCACGCCTTCACCGTCGCCGCCGGGGCGGGACTCGACCTGGTCTACGACGTCTCGCACAACACCGCCAAGATCGAAACCCATGACGTGGACGGCGTACCGCGCCGGTTGTGCGTCCATCGCAAGGGCGCCACCCTCGCGCTGCCGCCCGGCCACCCGGCGCTGCCGGAGGGCCTCGCGGAATCCGGGCATCCAGTGCTGGTGCCCGGCACGATGGGCACCGCCTCGTATGTGATGGTCGGCGCGGATGGCAATGACGCCTTCTGGTCCTCCGCCCACGGCGCGGGGCGTGTCTGGAGCCGCCACCAGGCGCTGCGCCAGGTCCGCGGTGAGCAGTTGCGAGGCGAGCTGGAGTCACGGGGCATCTCCGTGCGGCCGTCCTCCTGGCGTGGGCTCGCGGAAGAGGCCCCTGACGCCTACAAGGACGTCGACGCGGTCGCCCGTGCCACCGAGGGAGCGGGGCTGGCCCGCCTGGTGGCCCGCTTGGTGCCGCTCGGAGTCGTCAAGGGCTGACGATTGCCTGCGCACGGGCCCGGGACCACCTCGGTGGCCTACCGGTGCAGCCGTTCAGCGCACCAGCGGTGGTGGCCCGTGCCGACCGAGCTCATGGTGGAGCTGGCAGCGGATCGCATGGAGCGGTTCTCCTGTGGTCGAAGCCGTCGTCCTCGGGGATGCCGGTCACCACCCGGGTACACAGGCCCCTGTTCCGGGTGCTTCCGCGGTCAGAGCCGGGGCTGGGTGACGGCTGGGACGATGGCCAGGAGGACGACCGTGGTACTCGATGAGATCGGGCTGCTCAAGGCTGGAGAAGAGGAACTCGAAGAGCTCTTCAGGAAGAGTCCGCCTGGTGAGGTACCCAATGGTCCGATGGAGGGTACGGCCATCCTCCCGTGGGCGGGGAGTGTCGGGGCCCGCTTGCTCGCCGTGTTCGTGGGACTGAATCTGTGGCGCGGCAAGCTGTTCAGCCCGGACGGCCATCTGAGCAACCGGCTCACGCCGCTGGACATGCTTGCCGTCGTCGGCACTGTCGGGGCGGGGCCGAGCCAACTGGACGGTCAGGATTGCATCGTTGTCGACTACTCCCGAACTTCCCTGCTGGCTCAGGGTGTTCGGGACGAGATCCGGCAAGCGAGTCCGGACCTGTACCTGGGCCTGGTGTGGCTGTTCGGTCGCAAGGTCGGCTGGTTCGCGTTGCGGGTGCCGGGCGCCGAAAACGGATAGGGCGAGAACGCATCGAAACCCGCCACACCATCGCCCCTGCTTGGGACGTCCAACCCAGTGCGTGTGGTGGGCCGTCAGCGAGCAAGCGACCTCGTCGTCGGGGGAATGAAAGTACCGACGGCAGGGGAAGAACGATCCTGGACCGTCGGTGCGCACGATAGCCGAAGAATGCTTCTGACGTGCCGAGTTCGCCCCTTGATAGCGCCTGGTGGACAGGCCTGTCACGATAATCCTGTTCGACGCCAGGCGTCGGGGGAGGGGCTTCGGCGGCCTGTCCCGCCCCGGTCCGGGGTCGGCCGCTGCCCGGTGCTGGAGGATGACGTGTCCGCGAAGAACCGCCGTCTGACGGCTCTGTCCATGCTGCCCTTCGTGATGATGGCGTCGGTCGCCGTCGTCGACATCGCCGCCGGATCCGCGATGGGGTTTGTGCCGTTGGTGTCCCTGGGGCCCGCCTTCGCCTCGCTCGTGGGTGGCAGGAAGCGCACTCTGTGTATCGGAGCGATCGCGCTGCTGCTCAGCGTCGTGCTCAGTTGGTACGACGACCTGTTGGACGTTCGGCGCGGCTCGATGACGCTCGCCTCGGTCGTCGGCGTCACGGCGGCCGGTCTGGTGGCCGTGTCCATGCGCCGGCAACGACAGGCGGAGCTGGACAGCGTCCGCTCGATCGCCGAAGCCGCCCAGCGGGTGCTGCTGAAGCCCGTGCCCCGGCTGGCCGGGCGCCTGCGGGCGGCAGTCTCCTACATGTCCGCCGTCGCTGAGGCGCGTATCGGTGGCGACCTGTACGAGGTGGTCGTCACACCGCAGGGCGTGCGGGTGATCGTGGGCGATGTGCAGGGCAAGGGACTGGAGGCGGTGGAGACCGCGGCGGTGGTCCTCGGTGCCTTCCGCGAAGCGGCGCCGGACGAGACGGACCTGGTACAGGTGGGGCGCAGGCTGGAGAGGGCCGTGGACCGGCAGTGGGAGGGCGAGAAGTTCGTCACCGCGGTCCTGGCCGAGGTGAGCGCGCACCGGGTCACATTCCTCAACTTCGGCCATCCCGCACCCATGCTGATCCGCGCCGACGGCGCGGTGGAGCTTCCCGAACCGCCTGCCTTCGCGCTGCCCCTCGGACTGGGCAGCTACGGAACGCCACAACCGGAGCCGTATCACGCCGAGTTCCTCCCGGGCGACCAACTCCTGCTGTACACCGACGGAGTCATCGAGGCCCGCAACGACGAGGGGCGCTTCTACCCGCTTCCCGAGCGCTCCCACCTGCTGAAGGAGAACGACCCCGAGGCGGCGCTGGAGACCCTGCGGCAGGACCTGCTGCAGCACATGGGCTGCCCCCTCAACGACGACGCGGCCATGCTTCTGCTGCGGTACCGGTGACGCGACCGGGAGGCGACCGTCTCGTATCCGGGACGGGTCGGCGGGCAGTCACCTGTCCCGGTAGACCTGCCCGCCTGGATGACCCCCTTTCCCGGCACTAGGGGGAGTTGTTCCAGTCGTACGGTCCGCCGCCGCGCCACTCGATCAGTTCCGGGTCGTCGACGGCCGTGTTGGTGGCGGGCAGCCCGGCGCGATGCAGGAAGTCCAGCACGTCGAACAGGCTGTACGCGGTGCCCATGCGCTCGCCGTGGATCGTCACCCGCCGGCCACCGTCCGGCGATGGCGGTAGCACGACCACAGGTGGACGGCGCCCTCTCATACGACTACCATGCGCCGCCCTCGACGGCCCGACAAGGGCCAGGTCCGCTGACGCCATGGCCCATGGTTGCCGCATCGGTAGGGCGGCGGGAGACTGCCGGTATGCGGCGATGGGGCTCGCCGCCGACCGCACCCCTGGGTGCCGCTGGTCACCAGCTTCTGGCCAGCCCGCGTCTGAGGAGGTCAGGGACATGCCCGGGATCACCGTCGACATCGACGCCACCGCTTCCTCCGCCCTCCGCACCATCGGCGATGTGGAGTCCAGCCGGCTCACCTCCGGCGGCTGGCCGGTCGGGCACGGCAGCGTACCCGACACCCTCGACGACGGCCGTCCGCTGGACGCCCTGGTACTGATGCCCGAACCCGCGCTACCCGGCGCCACCGTGCCGGCCCTGCCGCTGGCCGTCCTTCACCTGGCCGCCCCACAGTCCGCGACGGTCGCCCCCGTGCTGCTGTGCGTGGCGGAGGATCCCCGCTTCGTCGACCTGGGAGGGGCCGAAGACCCGACTCGTCGGCCCGCGGCCCTCGACGCCTGGGCCGCTGTCCTGGCCCGCTTGCAGCCTCGGACCTCCTACAAGATCACCGACTGCGGGCCCCGCACCGAGGCCGAGCGCCTGCTGGCCGAGGCCCACCGCGCCTATGAGCGGCTCACCGGATGCCTCGACTGAGGGCTGTCCCAGAAGGCCGTGTCCGCAAGCTACGAGGGTTCCGCGCAAAGGCGGTAGCCCGTCACCAGTTCCGGAACGATGCGCACCACATGCGCCATCTCCGCGTTGACCCAGGGGACGAGCAGTCGACGGTAGTGGGCCACGTCGTCGGGGGCGGTCACCCTTGACGCCACGCCGGTGACCACGACGCTCCAGCCGGTGCGCGTGACCGGATCGATCCGGTCGGCCTCATAGGCCACGACCTCGGAGGCCAGGGAGTGCCCCAGAAGCGTGGAGCCGGTGTGCGTGCGGATCACGATGGTGCCGTCGCCCCCCACCACATGGTTGACCGGACGGATCGCCGGCAGGGCCTGATCGGTGAAGGCCACCCGGCCCATCTGTACCGTGCCCAGCAGTTTCAGGGCCTCGTCGCGGTCCAGCTCCACCATGTGCGTCGACGCGCCGGGTTGTGACGACACAGGTTTCACGACAGCTCTTCCAGTGACATGCGCCTCGCGCCGGAGGGCCAGAACACATCGACGTCCACGCCGCTGCTGCGAGCGTAGGCGACCAGGTGCGCCGTCGCGTCCCGGCCGTTGGACGGCGAGCCGTCCCACACCGCCAGCAGACGACCGCAGGCGCGCAGTACGCTCTCGTCCGCGCCGACACAGGCGCCACGGTCGGCCGGGTCGTACTCCAGCAGTCTCACCTGCTCCGACAACACCAGCAGCTCCCCAGCCGCCTTGAGGTCGTCCTCCTCCAGTACCGCTGGCACACCACTTCTGGAGGGCAGTACGGTCACCAGCGGCAGGCCCGCGGCACGGGCCGCCCTACCGAAGGCGACCGGCAGTCCCCGACCGGCATGCACCAGCCCGGACCGTCCCGCCCGCGCGAAGCCGACCAGACGCCGCCTCAGCTCCTCCTCCAGCATCGCCAGGGTGGGCGCGGTGAGATCGGGGTGACCCACGACAGCGATCACTTACGGCAGTCCTTCCTCCGCTTCCCCGCGCCGAACCTGTTCCGGCACGGTCGTACGGAATGGGAAGCGGCCGCTCACGGGAACACCTGAACCCTCCCGGCCCGAAGAAGAGGAGTCCACCGGCCAACAGGGGTGCATCCGGGGCCGGTCGGCCCCTTGCCGCAGAAGTCCTCCCCGTGCCCTCGTTCCGGGGGCTCCCGGTTCGCGCGCATGCGCCTGCCAGGAAGAAGTCCCGAACCGTACGTGGACCACCTCACCGCGGCGGTCGACAGCCGGTTCGGCGCTTGCCTTGCCGTGCGTCGCCAGGGCCTCAGGGCCCGTAGCGGCTGATCGTCTTCCCTCTGTACCAGTCCAGTTCTCTGAAATTGGACCAGGCGCTCGCACGACGGCCCGCCTACCGTCGCTCTTGATCACCGAGACGAACGGAGCCTGCCCGTGTATCCGTGCCTTGCCGCAGACCGAGATGACCTTCCCGCCTTGCTGGAGACCGTCCGCCGGCACGCCGCCGCTGTGCTGGACGCCGTCGACGAACGAGAGGTCGTCCCCCGCGCCCTTGTTCCACAGGAGGTTCCGCTGCCCGTACGGGGGCAGGGGCTGCGCATGGCGCTGGAGGAGTTTGCGGAGCGCTGGGAACCAAGCCTGTCGTCGAGCGCCGGACCGCGCTATCTCGGGTTCGTCACCGGCGGTGCGACGCCGGCCGCGCTCGTCGGGGACTGGCTGACCTCCACCTGGGACCAGAACGCCAACTCGTCGCTGGACGGTGCGGGGCAGGCCCTGGAGCGGGAGACGACCGGTTGGCTGCGGGACCTGTTCGGTCTGCCCGACGCCCATCACGGAGTCTTCGTCAGCGGTGCGACCATGTCCAACACCGTCGGTCTGGCGATCGCCCGGGAATGGCTGGGCGAGCGGCTCGGCGTCTCGCCGGCCGAGGACGGGGCACGGGCTCTCGGCGCGGTGCGGGTGCTGTCGGGGGCGGCGCATTCGAGCGTCCCGAAGGCGCTGTCGATGCTGGGCCTGGGGCGCAGCGCCCTGGTCCCGGTGGACACGCTCCCCGGGCGGGAGGCGGTCGACCCCGCCGCGCTCGAAGACGCGCTGCGACAGGCGGACGGCCCCTGCGTCGTGGTGGCCAACGCCGGCACAGTCAACACGGTCGACTTCGACGATCTGCGCGCACTGGCCGAATTGCGGAACCGTCACGACTTCTGGCTGCACGTGGACGCGGCCTTCGGCGCCTTCGCCGCACTCTCCCCGGAACACGCGCACCTGGTCGCCGGACTCGACCTGGCCGACTCGATCTGTGTCGATCTGCACAAGTGGCTGAACGTGCCCTACGACAGCGCGGTGCAGTTCACCCGCCGCCGCGATCTACAGACGGCTGTCTTCCGGAACGCGGCTGCTTACCTCGGCCCGCTCGGCGACACCCCCGACACGGTGCACCTCACCCCGGAGAACTCCCACCGCCTGCGGGCGCTGGCCGCCTGGTTCACCCTGCGCGCCTACGGACGTGAGGGCCATCGTGAGATCGTCGAACGCTGCATCGCCTGCGCCCGCGCCCTGGGCGACGCCATCGACACCATGCCGTCCCTGCGGCTCCTCGCACCGGTCCGCCTCAACGTGGTCTGCTTCACCCTCGCCGACAATCCCACCCCGGATCGTCTTGCCGCGCTCGCCGACCGGCTGGCCGACGAGGTCTTCCTCACCCCCACCATCCACGAGGGCTTGCCCGCGTTGCGCGCCGCGTTCAGCAACTGGCGTACCACCGAGGCGGACACCCGTCGCGTCGTCGCGGCACTGCGCAACGCTCTGGGGAGGCCATGAGCACGAGCCCGCGTCGACTGCCCGATTTCCGGTGCGCGTTGTGACTCGCCGCCGGATCAACGGACGTGGCCGGGTCAGTCCGACGTCTTCTTCTCACCCATTCGTTCGACGAAGCCCTGGGCCTTCTCCACACCAGTGTCGATCTTGTCGCTGTACTTGCGGTCGGTCTTGTCGTCGATGAGGTCGCCGACCTTCGCCAGCCCCTGGCTGATGGTCTCACCGTGGGTTTCGGCGAGCTCTTCCGCCTTGTTCTTGAGGTTCTTCAGAGCATCGAACATCAGGCTGTCCTCCTTCGGCGATGCGGTCTGCGCACCGGTTTCCAGGCCAAGCGGCGGCTCTACCGATCGAGCCAGGTGCCAAGGCACTGGAACATGATCCCATGCGTGTGTGGCGGACAAGAAACAGCGCATGGTGTGCACGGTAGAGGAAAGCCGACCGCCGGGTCGGCACGCTTGAAGCCGGTTGGACTGGTGGTCCGAAGGAGTGTGTTCCACTTGCGGGGAAGGCGGGATAGGGTCAATTTCCGCGAGATCTTGTACGGAGGTGCCGAGGATGGAGAGCAGCCCGCCAGTACGCCGAGGGCGGCCGCCGGGCAGCGGAGCCGTGGAAGGCAAGCTGACACCCCGTCAGGAGAATATCGTCCGGTTCATCACGGACACGGTCGAGCGGCAGGGCTATCCACCGTCGATGCGGGAGATCGGGCGGGCCGTGAACCTGGCGAGTACCTCCTCGGTCGCGCACCAGTTGATGGTCCTCGAGCGCAAGGGGATCCTGTACCGCGACCCCAACCGGCCGCGCGCCTACCAGGTGCGTCCTTCCTGGGCCCCCGATCTGGACGCAAGAGCCGAGCCTCCGGTGGAAGTGCCACTGGTGGGACGGATCGCCGCCGGCGCGCCCCTGCTCGCCGAGGAGATGGTCGAGGACGTCTATCCGCTGCCACGCCAACTGGTCGGTGAGGGCGATCTGTTCGCCCTCACCGTGTCCGGTGACAGCATGGTCGACGCGGCGATCTGTGACGGTGACATCGTCACGGTGCGCCGCCAGGACAGCGCAGACCACGGCGATATCGTCGCCGCGCTCCTCGACGACGAGGCCACCGTCAAGCAACTGCGCCGACGGGACGGGCAGGTGTGGCTCATGCCTCACAATCCGGCCTACGAGCCGATCCCCGGCGACCAGGCGCAGATCCTCGGCAAGGTCGTGAGCGTGCTGCGGCTGCTTTGAGTCGTGCAGGGTTCTCGTGGGCGGCGGTGCGTCGTGGCCTTCGCGCTCCTGGTCTCACCAGAGCGCGTGGAAGTGGTGGACCGGCCCGTGACCGTGCCCGACATGCAGCATGTCGGCGGCTCGCAGGGCGCCGGTCAGGTAGTCCTTGGCCTCCCGGGCGGCTGTGAGCCAGTCCGAACGGCGCGGCCGCAGCGCCGCGATCGCCGAGGACAGGGTGCAGCCGGTGCCGTGAGTGTGGCGGGTCGCGACCCGCGGCGCGGCGATCTCGACGGGGCCTTCGCCGGTGCTGAGTACGTCCACACAGGTGCCGTCGTCGAGATGGCCGCCTTTCAACAGCACTCGCCGGGCCCCGAGGGCGTGCAGCCGTCGTACCTGTTCGTGCATCTCCGCGACGCTGGTGGCCTGCCGGGCGCCCAGCAGGTCCGCGGCCTCGGGCAGGTTCGGCGTGATCAGGTCGGCACGGGGGACGAGTACGTCACGCAACGCGGCCACCGCGTCCGCTGCCAGCAGTCGGTCGCCACTCTTGGCCACCATGACCGGGTCGAGCACCACGTACGCAGGGGCGAACCGGTCCAGTGCCTCGGCCACGGCGTGGACGACCGACGCCTCGCCCAGCATGCCGATCTTCACCGCGTCCGCGGGGACGTCGGTCAGCAACGTGTCCAACTGGGTGCGGACGAAGGCCGCCGGCACCGTGAGTATCTCGCGCACGCCGGTGGTCGTCTGTGCGACCAACCCGGTGACCACCGCCATGCCGTAGCCGCCGAGGGCCGAGAAGGTCTTCAGATCGCCCTGGATTCCCGCGCCACCGCTGGGATCGGTGCCGGCGATCGACAGCACCTTGGGAACAGGAGTCATCGACGACGTCCCTTCGCTAGTCCGAACTAGATCAGGTTCAACGGGTGTGATCTCAGCCCGTGTTCGGGCACCCCGCGTCGCGCCCCACGGTAACAGAGCATCAGAGGTGGTCGATCGGCCGACCACGGAGCGGCTCTGGTCCGAGCGGCCGTCGATGTTGTGCGTAACTTCGCGCAGGTGATCGCGTTGAGTCCAGACAAGCGAAAGCAGGTGACGCCGCTTGTCCTTCGAACAGTCCGTCCCGTCCCGCCGCGCGCTACTGGTGGCCGCGGCTCTCCTGCCACTGGCGGGATGCGGCGCAGGTGACCGCTCGGCGTCCAGGGTGACCCCGATGGCGGGGCATCGCCCTTCCCCATCCCAGGATGATGGGCGGTTCGCGGCGCTCGAACGCAAGCACGGTGCCCGTCTGGGCGTGTACGCCCTGGCGACCGGAAGCGGCGCCACCGTCACCTACCGTGCCGACGAGCGTTTCGCGTTCTGCTCCACCTTCAAGACACTCGCCGCGGCGGCGGTCCTGCACCGAAACCCACTCAGCCACCTGGACAAGCACGTCACCTACACCAAGGCCGACGTCAACTCCATCTCGCCGATCACCAAGGACCACATCGCGACCGGCATGACCATCGGGCAACTGTGTGATGCCGCCATCCGATACAGCGACGGCACGGCTGCCAACCTCTTGGTGCGCGACATCGGCGGTCCGCCGCAGTTGACCGCCTTCCTGCGCGGACTCGGCGACACCCGCAGCCGGATGGACGGCTACGAGCCCGAGCTGAACAGACGCGGCCCGCGGGACCCGCGCGACACCACCACTCCCCGGGCGATCGCCGCCGACTACCACAGACTGGTGGTCGGCGACGCGCTGAGCGCGGACAGACGCGCCCAGCTCAAGGACTGGCTCGAACGCAACACCACCGGCGCCCGGCGCATCCGGGCCGGGCTTCCCCGGGGATGGACGGTGGCCGACAAGACCGGCACCGGGGACTACGGCCGGGCCAACGACATCGCCATCGTGTGGCCGCCCGGCGGCGCCCCGCTCGTGGTGGCCATCATGTCCGACCGACCCGGATACGACACTCCTCCCCGGGAGTCCCTGATCGCCGAAGCCACCAGGCGGGTCGTCTCGGATCTCACCTGACCGAGCCTCGCCCGGTTCGGCGTGGTGCGGAGTACTCGGCGGCGGCCGTGGGCACGGTCGCCGCCGGGGTCGCTGTACACAGGCACGTACGCGGCCAGTGGGGTCAGCAGCCTCCGCAGTTGTAGTAGAGGACGTCCCAGTGGTTGCCCTCGTCGGCGTAGATGTTGCCCGACCCCGACTTGTACTGGGGCGCGCCGTCGCCGCGCAGGCCGATGTAGGTGAAGCCGTTCTTGATGTAGCTGGTGATGCAGGTGTTCTTCCCGTAGTCGAGCTTGTAGCCGTTCCAGTGCGAGTAGGTGCCGCTGGCGTGGCCCGTCTCGGTACCGCCGGTGATGTTCAGCGCACAGCCGGAAGCCCGCTTGAGGGTCTGGGCGCCCTGGGCGGTGGAGAGGTTGAGCTGGTCGAAGGACGTGCAGGTCGAGACGTTCCGGTTGGAGCAGTTACCGGAGGACGACCAGGTGATGCCGACCGAGCTGAACATCGAGGTGGCGGTGGCGTGGGAAATCTTGGTGACGGTGACGGCCTGGGCACCGTCCTGGGCGGCTAGGGCGTCACCGGCGCCGCTCAGGACGGCGAGCCCGGGGGCGACGGTCAGCGCGAGAGCCGTGAGGGCGGAGCGGATCTTCATGGGGGACCTTCCTGCGGTCGGGCCGTGCTTCGTGAGGGGCGGCTGGGCAGGTGGTGCAGGGAGATGGTGCCCGAGGCTGGGCGCGTCCGCCAGAGGGTGGGACAGGGCAACTCGGCATCACGGCCCTGACGCCAGAAGTTTGACCTCCGTAAGGCGCCAGTCCCCCTACAGCACGGCCCGCGCCCTGCCCGAGGAGCACGTTCTCCGGCATGCCTCGGAGGCGGGTGGCGTACTGGTCTCGGACGAGATCAAGCTGACGCTCGACTCTCCGCGATCAAGCAGAACTGACGCGTCCGGGGACGAAACCGGGTGTGCCCTCGGGGGAGTCGGCGCCGGGCGCCGCGGTCATTCTTCCTCGAGCACCGATTTCACGAGGTCCAGCGCCAGGTCCCGGGTGCGATGGACCGGGAGGGCGTAGTCGGTGAACCAGTCGTCGGTGGCCTCCGGGTGCGGCCCTGTGACGCCCACGCGGCCGGCTCCGAACCGGGCCACCATCGCAGCGGGCATACCGTTCGGATAGGTCGCCAGGACTTTCGCGTCCGCGCCCTCGTCGAGGACGAAGTAGGGCCCGTCCTGGAAGAAGACGGTGCGGGGCAGGCCTCGCCACACCACCTCGACCAGTGTGTTGCCGTCGTGGTGGACCGTGCACCCCGGTGCGGAGATGTACTGGTCGCTGTCGCCCGGCAGCAGATCGAACCCGGGGGTGGCGCCGGCCAGATAGGCGCCCAGGCAGAAGCCCAGGTAACGTCCGCCTCCCCGGACGAAGTCACGGATCGCGTCGCGCTGCCGCCGCAGCTTCCGGTAGGCGGGGGAGAGCGTGCCGCCGCCCGGTTGGGCGTACACCAGGGCCCGGGACAGCGACTCGGCCGTCAGTGGCAGTTCCTCGTGCGGCCCGGTGAAACGGACGTCCAAGTCCCAGGGGGCGGCGGCGAGCAGTTCCGCGACCGCCTCGGGGCAACCGGGCGACGAGGCCGGCCCCCGGTACACGAGCGCGAGCGGGCGGTCCCTCTCGCCAGACACCTCGTGGTTCGCCATACGTCCTCACCGCCACGTCCTCGTCACCGTCGCACGCACCGACGGTGGGCGTTCTTCCGAGCCGCCGGTGGTTCGCTCGGCCAGCCCCTCGGCGGGGAGCCCGCTCCAGCTCGTCCTCGGCGTCAGCCGTTCACCCTTCATGACCAGGGACAGAGCCCCCAGCCGGACACCCTCGCCCACCACCGCGTCGTACAGGACGATCGCGCGGGTGCCGACGCTCGTGCCGGACTGGAGGGTCACCTTCGACATCTTCATGACACGGTCTTCGAACAAGTGTGTTTGCAACGAGACGTTCATGCCGACCGCCGCGTCGTCGCCCACCTCCACCAGGTCGAACTCGGTGAGGAAGGTGGTCCCGATCCAGGTGCGTCGGCCGATGCTGGCACCGAACAGGCGGAGCACCGGGGGCAGGAACGGTGTCCCCACCAGCGTACCCACCCCGGCCGGGACGGCGGCGGCCTCGAAGAGGCCCGTGACGAACTCCGTGCGCCGGACGAACAGGCTCCACAGCGGCTCGACCCGCGGCCGGTACGTCCCGATGACGATGTGCTTGACCAGCACGCAGTACGCGATGACCGCCACCGCGGCGCCCATCGCAAGAAGCGGCGACACGAGCACCGCCGCCAGCAGCCCCGTACGGAGGGAGAGGCCGGACAGCATCAGGAGATACAGGTAGACGCTCGACGTCAGCACGGAGGCGGGCATGGTCGCGCGGAAGAACTCGATGCCCAGGCGGCCGAGGACCGCCCCGCGGGTAGGCCGGTACGTCAGCTCCTCGGGGTAGGACCCGCTGCTCTGGCGCACCGGCAGCCGGAGGGCGGGCGAACCCAGCCACGTGGTGCCGTCGCCCACGTGGTCCGGCGGCGGGACCGTGCCCACGCCGACCAGCGAGCCCGCTCCCAGTTCCGTTCCGGCCGGTACGAGCGCCGAGTTTCCGACGAACGCTCGGCTGCCCACCTCGGTGGGCCCGAACGCCATCCGGTCGCCCGCGAAGGCGGCGGCGCCGATGCTCGCCATGTCGGCGACGAAGCTGCCCTCCCGGAGGGTGAGCAGATCCGGATCGATGTACGCGGCGGTAGACACCTCGGCGCCCCGGCCGACCCGCGCGCCGAGCAGCCGCAGCCACGGCACGGTGTAGAGCGTGGCATAGAGCGAGTTGGTGAACGTGAGGCTGTACTCCAGCAGCTTGTCCGCGATCCACTTGCGCACACCGAGCGAGGAGCGCGCGGGATGGATCCCGAGGGGCACGCCGGGCAGCACCACGCGCTTTCCGACGGCGACCACGACGCATACCGTGGCCACGAAGACCGGGCCGGCCAGCGCGGTGGCAGCCAGCCCCGCCCCCATGCCCCAGCGCAGCCACGCGAGCCAGAACAGCGTGACACTCGGCAGGACCATCACCAGCGCGGCCAGTTCCAGGCAGGCCAGGCCGAGCAGCGCACCGGCGATTTGAGGTGGCCGCCAGCGGTCCGCTTCGCCATGCCTGCCCAGCATGGTCTCGACGGCCGGGCCGAAGGACTCGACCGGGCGCGCGGGCGATCCGGCCCGGCGCGCTCCAGCGGGAATCGTCTCGCCCTGCCCGATGACGGACTGCGCACCGAGCCCGGAGCGGTGACCCATGCGCGCACCGGGTTCGAGCACCGCGTTGGCCCCGACGTACGCCCGCTCGCCGATGGTGATCGGGGCGACCGTGACCCATCCGTCCGCGACCTGCCAGGGCCGCAGCGAGACACCGTAGCCGACCGCGGTGTCGCTGCCGATGCTCAGCAGGGTCGGTAGGGAGACCATGCTGGTGGCGATTGTGATGCGGGCTCCGACGCGGGCTCCGAGCAGCCGCATGTAGGGAGCCGCCAGGGGGGAACCGCTGAGCACCCGCAGCGGGCTGACGGCCAGCAGCAGGTTCAGCACCCACAGGCGCAGGTAGGTCAGGCCCCACAGTGGGTAGCGGCCGGGACCAATTCCCGCCGCCAGCGGGCGCGACAGGACGAGGGGGGCGATCCAGCGCACGGCGAGGTAGCCGACCAGCACGGCGAGCATCGACTGCGTCACCTCCCAGTCCGAGACCCGGCCGTGACGTGCGGCGTACGACACGGCCACCGGCAAGGTGAGCAGGAACAGCAGGGCGTAGAGCGTCCCGGCCTGGGCCAGGCCGGCAAGTGCGATGCGGCCGCTGCCGTGGCGGATCGGTTTCGGGCGGGGCGGCCCCGCCACGCGAGTGGTGGCCGCCGGGGTGCTCAGCCGCGCCGCGAACGCGCGCACCGTCGGATGTTCATAGAGGTCGCGCAGTGTGGGGCCGGTTTCGCCGCCCCGTCCGCGCAGCAGCGACACGACGCGGGCCGCCACCAGCGAGTGGCCACCCAGGTCGGTGAAGAAGTCCGCCTCGGCCGACAAGGCGTCCGTGGGTATGCCGAGCACCTCCGCCCAGATGTCCCGCACCCGCGTCTCCACTTCGCCCCGGGTGGGCACCATCCGGCCGGTGCCCACGAGCCGGCGACCGGTGGGCGCGGGCAGCCGCTTGCGGTCGACCTTGCCGCTCGGCATGGCCGGGAGGCGGTCGAGGACGTCCAGGAACGACGGCACCATGTAGGAGGGCAGGGCGCGGTGCAGGCGCTCGTGCAGGCGGGCGGCGAGGGCCTCGTCGGAGGCGGGGTCCGGGCCTGGGGCGCGTACCACGTAGGCGACGAGGACCTTGCCGTTCTCGCTCCCGTCCCCTCCGGCCGGGCTCCGGTCGTCCGGGTTCCGGGGCGCCCCGCTCGCTTCCGGCGCCGCGACGAGCGCGGTGACGGCCTCGGCCACGTCGGGGTCCTCCAGCAGGACGTTGTCGATCTCACCGAGCGCGACCCGGTAGCCACGGATCTTCACCTCGGCGTCGGCCCGGCCCAGGTACTCGATCTCCCCGTCTGCGGAGATCCGGCCGAGGTCTCCGGTGCGGTAGAGCCTGCTGCCCCGGGGCGCCAACGGGTGCTCGATGAAACGGTCGGCGGTCAGGTCCGGTCGGCCCACATAGCCGCGGGCGAGGCCGGGGCCGCCCAGACAGATCTCGCCGACCGCACCGTCGGGAACGGCCCGGCGGCGTTCGTCGAGCAGCACCACCGAGTAGGTCGGCAGGGGCCGTCCGATGGTCACGGGTCTGCCGGGAAGCAGTTCCTGCCACGTCGCGGTGACGGTGGCCTCGGTCGGCCCGTACGTGTTGAGGATGCGGCGGCCCGGCTTGCTCCACCGCTCGACGAGCCGCTCCGGGCACGCCTCGCCGCCCACGATGATGCTGCGGATGTGCAGTAGCTCCCGCGGGATCGTCGCCAGCAGCGTCGGCACGCAGTACAGCACCGTGATGCCGTGGTCTTCCAGGAAGTCGGCGAGTTCGGCGCCGAACCGTCCGGGGCCGGTCGGTCCGGCGACCAGTGTGGCGCCGGTGATCCAGGTCGGCCAGATCTCCTCGATGGAGAAGTCGAACGCGATGGTCATGCCCTGGTACACCCGGTCGTCCGGTCGTACGTCGTAGACGGGGGTCACCACCTGGAGGAAGTTGCAGATGCTCGACTGAGCGATCTCCACGCCCTTGGGCTTGCCGCTGGATCCCGAGGTGTACGCGATGTACGCGAGGGGGTCGTCCGCGCCCGGATCCACCGCCGCCGGACGCGTTGCGGGGAGGGCGGCGAGTTCACCGGCCCACAAGTCGGTCTCGATCACCCGGCACGCCCGGGAGGTCCCCACTTGCCGCGCTCCCGGCGCGAGAGCGGACGTGGTCAGCAGTACGGCCACCTCGGCGTCACCCAGGATGAAGGCGATCCGGTCCGGCGGTGACGTGGGGTCGATGGGCACGAACGTCGCCCCGGCCTTGCAGACACCCAGCAAGGACGCGTACATGTCCACCGAGCGCGGCAGCAGGAGGGCCACCCGCGTACCCGGACCGATGCCCAGGCGGCGCAGATGGTGGGCGACCTGGTTGGCACGTGCGTCCAGGTCGGCGTACGTCAGGCTCCGCTGCTCGCATACGAGCGCCACGGCCGACGGTGTGCGGTCACAGGCGGATTCGAAGAAACGGTGCAGTCGGTCGGCCGTGTCTGTCGTCGTCGGGCCGAGGTGGCCCTCCGACGGAACGACGGGCCCGGCCGCGGTGTGGGAGGCCATGGGCTCCCTCTCGTCGCTTTTGGGTTCGAGATGGCTGGTCGTTCCCCGTAATGCTCCCAGCCTGTGCGGAGCCCGCTGAGAAGACGCTGAGAAGACACCGGGTGACCGGCCCGGCATGCGGAAACAAGCGAAAAGGTGCCTGTCGGTGGGGGGTGGCCCGCAGACCGGGTGGGCGAGCGGATGTCCACGTCGGAGTGGAGCTGCTCGGCCGCCAACCGGTGAGTTCGGGAAAAACACCGGAATCCCTCTGCATTACGAGTCAAAACGGTTTGCGCTTCGAATCATTGATGCCCCCGGTTCGGCCTCGGGCAGGAAGTGGGGCATCTGTGCGACATGGCTCGGTACCGCACGGTGACGATAAAATCCGCACTATGAACGCACGGCTGGCATTGCTCAGCGCGGTGGCACCCGGTGTCACGGAAAGCGAAGTATTCCGGCTGGCACTTCAGCATGCCGTAGGCGAGCTGGGCGCTCTGGGCGGAACGGTCCATCTTCGCGGTCCTATTTCCGCGCTGCGCATGGTGTCGTCCGTCGGCCTTCCTCTCGACCTCACCCGCTCCTGGGAGATCATCGACAAGGAGAGCCTGCTGGCCCCAGCACGTGCCCTGCACCGGGGCGGTGGCGTATGGGCGCCGTTGGACGCCACCGGACCCGCCCCAGTGGTCTGGGATGCCGACCCATCGGCGGCGGTGCCGGAGGCCGCATGGCCCGGCACCGGCCTGGCCGCCGTGCCGTTGTCCGGCGGGGACCGCAGCATCGGCGTGCTCACCGTGCTGACGGGCGACCAGGGCGAGCCCACGGCTGAGCAGTGGGACTTCCTACGGGCCGTGGTCGCCTGGACCGAGGAACGCATGGCCCAGGCGCCGCCGGCGTCCGGACCCGCCCGGACCGAGCGCCATGGTGAGCGCCTGCAGCAGGCTCTGAAGGACATCAGGGTCGGATCATGGGACTGGAACATCCAGACGGACGACCTGATCCTGGACGAGGCGGCCCTGGAGCTCTACATCGCCGTCCCTGCCGAGTTCAACGGCAAGATGGAGGGTTGGATGCGGGACGTCCATCCCGATGATCTGGCACCCACGTTCGCGGCGGTGCAGCGCGCGATCCGTGACCAGGCCCCGATGGAGGTCGAGTACCGGGTACGGCGCCCGGACGGCACGTACCGCTGGACACAGACCCGCGGCAGGGCGACCTACGGCGAGAACGGCGAACCCCTCCACATGAGCGGCGTGGTGTGGGAAAGCAACGAGGAATCCACTCGTGACGCGCTAGGCCGGGCCCTGCGTTACATGAGCGACGGCTTCCTGGCAGTGGACGACGCGTGGCGGATCACCTTCGCCAACCTGGAAGCGGAACGCACGCTGGGCTGCTCCGAGGAGGAGATGTTCGGGCTTCGGCTGTGGGAGCTGCCCGCCGTACGGCGGATCCCGGACCTGGAGAGCCGCTGCCGGCAGGCCGCGGCCGAGGAGAAGACCTCCGGCTTCGACCTGTGTATGCCGGACACAGGGCGTCGCTACCACCTGCGGCTGGTCCCCGGATCCGACGGCCGCACCGTCTACCTCACGGACGTCACCGAGAAGCGGCGCATGGAAGACGAGCGCGAGGCGGCCGAGCGTGCCGCGTCCGAGCGGGCGGCCCACATCACGGAGCTGACCGCGGCGCTCGCCAAGGCGACGACCTCCCGGGACGTGGTGGACGCGGTTGCCTGGCGGGTGCTGCCGCCGTTCGGTGCCACCGGCCTCCTGGTGCAGGCAGTCGAGGGCGACCGGCTTCGCAACGTCGGATCGTTCGGCTATCCGGAAGACTTCCTCGACGCCGTCGACGGCCATCTCCGGGCACCGAACGAGCCGCCCTGGAGCACGATCAGATCCGGCGAGCCCCAGTTCGTGTCGTCGGTGAGGGAGATGGCCGCGTACAGTCCCGAACTCGCCCGTCTGGCCGCGCTGTCGAGGAAGCAGGCGTGGGCCTTCCTGCCGCTGACTGCCTCCGGCCGTACGTTCGGGGTGTGCGTCGTGACCTTCGACCGTCCACGCCGCCTCGCCCCCGAGGAACGCACACTGCTGACCACGATCAGCGCCCTCGTCGCACAGGCCCTGGAACGGGCCCGGCTCTACGACGCCGAGTTCACCCGGTCCCGCGAACTCCAGCGCAGCCTGTTGCCCCGGGACCTGCCGGTCCTGGCGGCGTGCACGGCCGCCGCACGCTATCTCCCCGCCGGACAGGGCATGGACGTGGGTGGCGACTGGTACGACGTCATCCCGCTCTCCGGCGGGCAGGTCGCCCTCGTCGTCGGCGACGTCATGGGTCACGGCCTGCCCGAGGCGGCCACAATGGGCCGCCTGCGCACCGCCGTTCACACCCTGGCCGACCTCGAACTGCCTCCCGACGAGATCATGGGACACCTCAACGACATCGTCGGCGCCATGGGTGAGGGGTCGTACGTCACCTGCCTGTACGCCCTCTACGATTCCACCACGCAGATCTGCACCATCGCCCGTGCGGGGCACCCGCCGCCCGCCCTGGTCCACCCCGACGGCTCGGTGCACTTCCCGGAGTTGCCCCCCGACCCACCGCTGGGCGCCGCGGATCCGCCCTTCGAGACGATCGAGTTGCGGGTGCCCGAGGGAAGCCTGCTCGTGCTCTACACCGACGGGCTGGTGGAGTCTGCGAACCGGGAGATCGACGAGGGGATGGCGGATCTGGCCCAGCTCCTGCGCACCGCCCACGAGGAGGGTGCCGACGACGACCTGGAGCGCCTGTGCGACACCGTGACGGCCGCTCTGATTCCAGCCGAGTACCAGGCGGCCGACGACGCGGCGCTGCTCGTCGCCCGTCTGCATGCCCTGAGTGGCGAGAGCATGGCCTCCTGGCCGCTGCCCAAGGACCCGAAGGCGGCCGGCCAGGCCCGCCAACACGTGCGTGAGCAACTCTCCGCCTGGGGCCTGGACGACCTGACACCCACCACGGAACTGCTGGCCAGCGAACTGGTCGGCAACGTCGTACGGCACGCCCAGGGCCCGGTCAGGCTGCGCCTGCTGCGTGCCGGCGAACTGATCTGCGAGGTCTTCGACGGCAGTCTGACGATGCCTCGCATCCGCCGTGCGACGGAGAACGACGAGGGAGGCCGCGGCCTGCAACTGATCACGGCCCTCTCCCAGCGCTGGGGCGCGCGCTACACGCCGACAGGGAAGTGCATCTGGACCGAACAACCCCTGCTCGGCCCGGACGGCGGCAAGGAGCGGTCGGCCGACGGGCTGGACCCGCTGTTACTCCTGAACGCCGACGAGTTCGAGGGAGATCTGGACGGGCTGACCTTCGACGGTCAGGACCTGGAACAACGATGATTCGGGTCGGGCAGCCCACAGGCGCCGGCGAAAGCAACGGGCCCTCGTCCGGGGTTGCCACCAGGCACGCGGTGAACCCCGTTGAAATGCCTCACTGGTTGCCCACTTTGAAGAATTTGTCACGATATTCGGTATTTATGTTGCGGTAGAATTCTTTACCGAGCGCTGACACTTCACCGGGTGTCTGCCGACTCGGTGATGGGGCAGTTGCCGGTAGTTCCGGGCTGACATGATGGGGGGCGTGACATGCGGCGAGTCGTCCACGTGCGCGTTGACAACGCCGCCCGCGACAGCGTTCCTGATACCGACAGCGCCGGCCTGAGCTTCCGCCCCTCGCGCTGACGTTCGCCGCCGACGCGGCCATCCCCGACCGGCTTTCGCAGCCGGTCCGTTCCACTCGCCATCCATCCGTACCGGTCCCTTCGCGCACCCTCTCGCGGGAGACGTCGCGAAGCCGACCGGTCCGAGAGGCGATCCCTCGTGCGCGCAACGGCACTCGCCATCCTCCTGGCGCCCCACCCAGCCGTCGGCACCCGCCCAGGCACAGACGCCGCCACCGAACCGATCCCACGGAGGTCAGACGCCCGTGCACAACACCACTGCCCTGCTCATCGAACTCGGCGCGACCATCCTCGCGCTGGGGCTGCTGGGCCGTCTTGCCGGCCGGGTGGGCCTGTCGCCCATACCCCTCTATCTCCTCGCGGGACTTGCCTTCGGTCGCGGCGGCATCCTGCCGCTGCAGGCCAGCGAGGAGTTCGTGGCCACCGGCGCCGAGATCGGAGTCGTTCTCCTGCTCCTCATGCTCGGCCTGGAATACAGCGCATCCGAACTCGTCACCAACCTCAAGACTCAATACCCTTCCGGCGTGTTCGACTTGCTCCTCAACGCACCACCCGGCGCCATCGCGGCGCTGATCCTCGGCTGGGGTCCGGTGGCCGCCGTCGCGCTGGCCGGGGTTACCTGGATCTCCTCCTCCGGGGTGATCGCCAAGGTGCTCGGCGACCTGAGACGGCTCGGCAACCGTGAGACCCCGGTGGTACTCGGGGTACTGGTCCTGGAGGACCTGGCCATGGCCGTGTACCTGCCGATCCTCACCGCCTTGCTCGCCGGGGTGAGCCCGGCCGGCGGTGCCTTCACCTTGCTGGTCGCGCTGGGTACCGTCGGCGTCGTTCTGTACGTGGCCCTGCGCCATGGCCGTCTGGTGAGCCGAGCGGTCTCCTCCGACCTGCCGGAGATGCTCCTCCTGGTCGTCCTCGGTCTGACCCTGCTCGTCGCCGGCCTGGCGCAGGAGGTCCAGGTCTCGGCTGCCGTGGGCGCGTTCCTGGTCGGCATCGCCCTGTCCGGCGAAGTCGCCGAGGGCGCCGGTAATCTCCTCACGCCCCTGCGGGACCTGTTCGCCGCGGTCTTCTTCGTCTTCTTCGGCTTGCGCACCGTCCCGGCGGACATCCCGCCCGTGCTGCTCCCGGCACTCGCTCTGGCCGTCATCACCACGCTGACCAAGGTCGCCACCGGCTACTGGGCGGCAGGCCGCGCCGGAATCTCGCCCAAGGGCCGCTGGCGGGCCGGGGGAACCCTGGTCGCACGCGGCGAGTTCTCCATCGTCATCGCCGGGCTCGCCGTCGGCGTGGAACCGCGTATCGGCCCGTTGGCCACCGCATACGTCCTGATCCTGGTCATCCTTGGACCGTTTGCTGCCCGCTGGACCGAACCTCTCGCCCGCCGCATCGGCCGCCGTCCTCCCACCGAGCCCGTCGCCGAGGGCACCGCCGCCCAGACTCACGAGGCCGCCCATGTACACGGCTGAGCACGCCACGGCAGGATGTGCGGTCTCCGTACGAGTCCGGTCGCGGCGTTCCCAACGGCCGTACCCGAACGCGCGCGCGACAACGCCCGCACTGAAAGAGGAAGACATGATGGTCCCGAACGCTGCCGAGGTGTTTCTCGAAGGCTTCGAACGGATCCTGGCCGACGCCGCCCCGACCGGCCGGCGCCTCACGCGCGACGAGATCGAGTCCCGTCGCGCCCTCGGCGCCCAGGCGGCCGAGGCCGGGCACGGCTGGCGTGGCCTGGTGCGGGCGCATCTCACCGCGGGCCGGGAGGGATGGCCCGCGGCGGCCGACCCGGACAGCGTCCTCTCCGTCATCGCGCAGGCGGTGGACGCCTTCGCCGACGGATACGAGCACGCGCAGCGCCTCGTCGTCCGCAAGGAGGAGGCGGCCCGGCGGGAGTTCATCGACGACCTGCTCCATGGGCGGGGGGAACCGGGTCAACTCGCGGCTCGTTCCGAACGGTTCGGACTTCGTCTGTCCCGTGCTCACGCGGTCGCCGTGGCCGAGGGGCCGGAGAAGTACGACGAGACCGACCCCGTGCCCCGCAAGGTGGTGAGCGAGCTGTTCGCGCGCTTCGAGAACCGCCGCATCCTGTTCACCACGAAGGACGGGCGGATGCTCTGTATCGCCCCCGGTGACCAGGACGACGTCCTCACCCACTTCGCAAAACTCGCCTACGCCTCCACCACGGGCACGAGTCAGGTCGCCATCGGCCGGTCCCGGCCGGGTGTGATCGGGATCGGGCACAGCTACGAGGAGGCGCTCAACGCCCTGGACGTGGCACAGCGCATGGGTTTCGAAGACCCCCTGCTCCGCGCCGCCGACCTGCTGGTCTTCCCGGTACTGGCCCGGGACCGGCAGGCCCTGGTGGATCTGGTCGGCAACACCCTGGGGTCGTTGGAAGAGGCGCGGGGTGGGGCACGGCCACTGCTGGAGACCCTCGCCGCGTATTTCGACACCGGTTGTGTGGCCGCCGAGACCGCCCGGCGGCTGTCGCTCAGCGTGCGCGCCCTGACCTACCGGCTGGCGCGTATCCACGCCTTGACCGACTACAACCCCACCGAACCCACCCACCGCTACACCCTGCAGACCGCGGTGATCGGCGCCCGCCTGCTCGACTGGCCGACCAGACCTCTGTGATGCGCACACGAAGACGGAGCGGGCTCGACGTTTCGCCGAGCGAGACGGGCAGGGCCGAGTCGGTCAGGACGGCGAGCAGCAGAAACGTGGCCCGTTCGGAGCCGCTGTTCGGGGCCGCTGCGGGGGCCGTTCATCCCCTGTGGCAGTCACTGGCGCGGCGGTGCGACCGAGAACCCAGTGGGAAAAATGCAGTCCAGGGGCTGCACATGGCAACTGCCGCGACGGACGGCGTCCCCGCGCCGATGTCGGGCAGCACCGGAAGGAATCTTCAGCATGATCGCGTGGGTGTCCCTCGGCAACGGAGCCAGGCCCGTTCCTCAACCCGTCGCCACTCCGCTGGTGTGGACCGGGGCCTTCGGCGGCGCACTCATGCTTGTGGCGCTCCTGAACACCATCGTGGGACCGGACCGCCCCGGCCTCGCCCTGACCGCGCTGTCGCTGCTGGCCATCCTGCTGAGCCTGTGCGCGCGATTCACCGCCGCTCCCGGCACGGCCGCCCTGTGCTGGCTGTTCCTCAACGGCTTCGCCATCCCGCCCGCGGGCACCCTCACCTGGGCCGGAGACCGTGACACCTTCTGGCTCGCCTGCCTGCTCGCCGCCGCTCTCGTCGGTACCGCACTGGCCCGCCTGGTTCACGCCAGAGCCGCCTACCGTCGCCTGACCGCCGGAGGCGCTCCCACAACGCCCGGACCTGACGAGTGGCTGTCAGATTTCTGACGGCACCGACGCACAGGGCTCGGGCACGGACCGGGCCGCCAAGCAGGCAGTGGATCATTCACCCGGTGGGGCGCCTCCCGACTCCGTGGTTCCGGAGGAGTGGTGGAACGCGCCGGGCCGGATGGCGCGTCCGAGGTGGTGGTCGGGGTGGGGGACGGGGGTGCGGCGGACGGCGATGAGGGCGACGTCGTCGCCCAGGCGTCCGCCGGTGTAGGCGATCAGGTCGCGCTGGAGGTGGTGCAACAGGGTCTCGGGATGGTGGTCGGCCCACTGGGTGGCGCGTTCCACCAGCGGGTAGAAGGCGCCGTGCTGGTCGCGGGCCTCGATGATCCCGTCGGTGTAGAGGAGCAGCGTGTCGCCGGGGCCGAAGGGCAGGACCTCGAGGGTGTGCTGGTCGGGATCCGTCAGGCCGATCCCGAGCGGTGGTGAGGGATGGAGGCTGGGCACGGTCACGGTCAAGTCCGGGCCGAGCAGCATGGGTGCCAGGTGGCCACAGCTGGTGATCCGGATGACGGGCTCCTCATCGGGGATCTCCAGCAGGAGAGCGGTGACGAAGCGTTCGCCGGCCTCCTCCTCGGACTCGAAGTCGGCGAGGTAGTGGGCGATGCTGCGCTCCAGGGCGGCGGCGAGTTGCGGCAGCGAGGCGTGCCGGTGGGCGGCCTCGCGGAAGGCACCGAGCAGAAGGGCGGCCTCGCCGAGGGCGGGCAGCCCCTTGCCGCGCACGTCGCCGATCATCACTCGGGCCGCGCCGTCGGTGCGGGCGGCGGCGTACAGGTCGCCGCCGATCTCGGCCTCCTCCTCGGCGGCCACGTAGCGGCAGGCGAGCTGCAGCGGTCCGAGCCGGGTGGGCAACGGCCACAGCAGGACGTGCTGGGCGGCCTCGGCGACTGTCCGTACCTGAGCCAGCTGACGTCTGTTCCGGTCACGCACCACACAGAAGCACACGACCACCGACGAAAGGACCGCCAGGGCGATCATCGGAACCACGAAGTTCCGAGTCAACAGCTGGCCGTGTTCCCACCCGGTGAACGCCTGGCCCGCCACGGCCAGGGCCCCGATGCCGCTGGTCACCCAGGGTCCTTCGAACCATGCCGTGATCGCGGGCGCGACCGCCAGCAGCGGACTGAGGACGATGTCGGTCGGGGTCACGATGTCGGAGAACGTGATCAGGACGATGAGCGCCACCGGTATCAGGAGGAGCAGATGGTTGGACTGCCGCGGCTGCCCGAGGCCGGCGACACGTTGCTGTCTCGCGTCCATGTCTTCCACAGTGCACTGCCGTTCAACGGCGTGCGAGTGCGGTCACAGCATGTGTGGGCGCGGGTACGAGTTGTCTGCTGTCACCAGTACCGTCCAGGGAGCCGCACGGTACCGCGCCGGGCGGAGACCGCTGTGAGCGCGTCACCGGCGAAACCCAGGAGTCCGGATCGATAATCACCACGAACAGGAGGAACTTCGATGCCCGAGGAACATCCGATTCTCGTGACCGGCGCTGCGGGAAGTGTCGGAGCGGTCGGGAGGACCGTGGTGGAACTCCTTCGGGAAAGGGAATTTCCCGTACGCGCCTTCGTCCACCGGGACGACCTCCGCGCCGAGGCGCTGCGCGCGATCGGCGCGGAGGTCGTCGTAGGTGATCTCACCCGTGCCTCAGTCGTCGCACGCGCCATGGCGGACTGCCGACGCGTCTACTTCGGCATGGGAGTGTCCGCACAGTATCTGGAGGCCACGGTCACCGCCGGAGTGGTCGCGCGTGACCACGGGCACCTCGAGGCGTTCGTCAACATGTCGCAGATGACCGTGGCCCAGATGAACGCCGCAAGCACATCCGAATCCGACCAACAGCGACAGCACTGGCTGGCTGAACAAGTCCTGAACTGGTCCGGCCTGGCTCTCATTCATGTGCGGCCGACTGTGTTCATGGAGAATCCGCTCTTCCGGCTCGCGTACTCCTCCATGAAGGAGAGCGGAACGATCCGTCTGCCGTTCGGCCGCGGGAAGACCTCCCCTATCGCCGCCCGGGACGTGGCGGAAGTCGTCGCGACCATTCTCATGGATCCGTCGCCGCACGTCGGAAGGACTTACCACCTCACCGGAGCGTCCTCCCGTGACATGACGGCCATTGCCGCGGAGTTCTCCACGGCACTGGGCCGGACCATCACCTACGTCGATGTGCCGTTCGACTCGTGGGCCGGGCAGGAACTCGCGTCACTGGGACTTCCCGCCCATGTGTTTGAGCACGTCTCCATGATGGCGCGTCTCCATGCGGAGAACCGGTACGACCGCGCGACGGACGACGTGCGGAAGATCGTCGGTCGAGGGCCCTCCGGCGTGGAACAGTTCGTGGAGAACAATCCCGAACTTTTCGCGTGATGAGGGGGGATGCACCTCACTCCCCGGCACGCTCCCCAAGATGACCACTGGACCGGAGAACGGCGTAGCCGACGCCGATGCCGATGGCCACCGGCCATTCGAGGACGCTCGCGACCGCCAGTGCGCCCAGGCCGGTGTACAGCGGCAGGCCGCCCTTGGCGGGCAGTACACGCCGGGCGGTGGCCATGGGCACTGTCGCGGCATTGATCGCCATGGTGGCAGCCTCGCCGAGCGTTGACGGCACGGTGAGGGTGATCGTGCGCCCGCGGGACGAGTCGGTGGTCTTCTTCTTCGGCGGTTTCGCGGCCGGTTCCGTACCGGGCCGTTGTGTGCTCTTCGCCTTCGCGGCGGGGCGCGACGCCCTGGCGTTCCTCGTACCTGTGCGTTTGCCAGTGGTCTTCGGCGTGGTCACCGTTCACATCCGTTCGTGGGTCCGGGACTTCGCCCCCCGCTGAGAGAAAGCTACCCGCGCGCTCGGGGCCCTGCGAGCCAGGAAGCCGTTCGGATCAGCACCACGGGCGGGTGGGTCCGGAGTGGGTCAAGATGATCGGAATCGGAGGAGGGACCGGCCTGCTCAGGAGGTGGCGCGCGGATGTCGTTGCTGTCAGGGGTGCGCCCCCAACTGCCCGCGGCGCTCGCCGGCAGGCTGGTGAGCCGGATGGCCGCCGGTGCGCGCGGGGCCGCCGACACGGCCGCCGCGCTGCTCGGGTTGGAGCGGCGGGATGTGTGGTCCCGCCCCGGGCGCTGCCACATCGAGGTGCGGGGAGTGCGGGGCCCCCGCGGCACGACGGTGGGCCGCATCGTCGAACGCGCACTCGAGGAGCATCCCGGCGTGCTGTGGGCACGGGTGAACGCCCCGACGGGGCGGGTCGTCGTCGAGCTGGCCTCGCCTCCCCCACCACAGCAGGAGCTGAACCGGATCGTCGCCCACGCTGAGGCCCATGGAGCCGCTACGACCATGGAGCCTGGCGGGCTCGACGGCTGGTGTCCCGAGCCGCACCATCCGTGTGAGGGGCTGCGCAGACGGCCGACGCTTCCGGTGCTGGTGGCAGATGTCACGGGCCTGCTGCTCGCGGTGGCCACGCGCGTGTCACCGTGGACGCCGTTGCCGGCCGAAGTGGGGGCCCTGGTCACGGCAGTTCAGCACCATCCCCGCCTGCGCACAGTGGTGACGAGGGGCATCATCGGACACGCGCGTCCCGACTTGGTGGTGCCGGTGCTCAACGCGATCGTCCAGGGCGTGGCCACGCGTGGTGGCGGACTGGTGCTCGACGCCGCACAGCGCGTGGCGCAGTGGCGGGAGGCGAACGCCGCCCTCGCCGCGTGGGCGGAGGCGGAGCCGCGGCTGGTTCCGGGGCCCGAGGACGCGCACGCCGAACCGATCGTGAGGGAACGGCCGAAGGTGCGTGAAGACACGACGACGCGGTATGCCGAACGGGCCATGGAGGCCGGGGCCGCCGTCGGCGCCCTTACTCTGCCGTACGCGGGCCCGCGGCGCGCGCTGTCGGTGGCGCTGTCCAGCATGCCGAAGGCGCCGGAGGCCGGGCGGGAGGGCTTCGCCACCAGCCTCGGCCGGTTCCTCGCGCTGCGCGGCGTCGTGGCCATGGACCGCAGCGTGCTGCGTCGTCTGGGCCAGGTGGACACCGTGCTCCTGGACGTGGACACGTTGCGCAGCGGCCGATACGAACTCACCGACCTGGTGCTGTTCGGCGACACCGGGCTGGAAGAGGTGTCCGAACCGCTCTTCGCCCTGTTCGACCCGGCCGTGCCCTCGCAGGTCCACCACGACGGCGAAGGCTGGTCACTCGGTCCTCTGGAGGACCTCGAGCTGACCGGCCGCACCGGGCGGCGGGCCGCGGACCGGCTGCGGTGCCAGGGCAGTGAACTGGTGCTGGGCCTGGTCTTCCGGCGCCGCCTGGTGGCCGTGGCAGGGGTGGCGACGCAGACGCTTCCGGGCGCTCAGGCCCTGACCGCCGCCGCCCGCCGCTCAGGTATGCGCGTGGTCCTAGCCAGTGACCAGCCCTACCCGGAACTCGGCTTCGTCGACGCGATGGTGCCGGCGGGGGGCCATCTGGTGGCGTCGGTACGCGCTCTGCAGGCGGACGGTGCGACCGTGCTGCTGGTGTCGGGCAACCGGCGTGCACTGGGGGCGTCCGACTGCGGCATCGGGGTCCACCGGGCGGGGGAGCCTCCGGCCTGGGGCGCCCACCTGCTGGTCGGCACCGACCTGGACTCGGTCGCATTGATCCTGACCGGCGTAGGGGTGGCTCGCCAGGTCGACCGGGACTGCGCCGTACTGGCCGCGAGCGGCAGCGGCATCGGAGCGGTGGCCGCGATGCGCGCACGGGCCGCCGAGGCGTGCTCGCGCGGACAGACAGCATGCACCACCGCCGGGGGGATCGCCTTCGGCCTGGGGGCCTGGCGTGCCCGGCAGCTGTGCTCACGCCCCATCACCCCCTCCGTGGCGACGGTTCCCTGGCACCTGATGCCGCCCGCGAGGGTCCTGGACCGGCTGCGCACGAGTAGCGCCGGCCTCTCCGCCGAGGAGGCCGCGGCACGCGCCAAGGACCCCCGGGGCACAGGGACGGCGAGAACCAGCGTGCTGTCCGCGTTCATCGAGGAACTGGCCAACCCGCTGACACCGGTGCTCGCCGGCGGCGCGGCTCTGGCCGCCGCGGTGGGATCGAGGGCGGATGCCGTGCTGGTCGCCTCGATCACGGCCACGTCGGCGCTGGTCGGTGGTGTCCAGCGGGTCCGGACCGAGCGTGCCCTCGCCGATCTGACCGCCCGCTCCGCGGTGTGGGCACGCGTACGTCGCGGGGGTGGCGAGCGGCTGGTCACCGCCGAGGCCCTGGTACCGGGGGACATCGTTCTGCTCCGGCCCGAGGACGTGGTGCCCGCCGACTGTCGTCTGCTGGAGGCCCATGGGCTGGAGATCGACGAGTCGTCGCTGACCGGCGAGTCCCTGCCCGTGGCCAAGGACCCGGCGCCGGTGGTCGCCCCGCAGCTCACCGGGCGCCACTCGATGCTCTACGAGGGCACCACCGTCTCCGCCGGGCAGGCGGTCGCCGTGGTCGTGGCCACGGGTGCGGCCACCGAGGCCGGCCGCACCATGGCCAGCGCGCGGGAAGCGGCACCGGTGACCGGGGTCGAGGCGCGGTTGTCGTCGCTGACCAAGGCCAGCCTGCCGGTGGCGACGGCCTCCGCCGCCGCGGTGGCGGTCGCCGGACTGCTGCATGGGCGCCCACTTGCCAAGAGCTTGGTATCAGCGGTGAACCTGGCTGTCGCCTCGGTACCCGAAGGCCTGCCGTTCCTCGTCAACGCGGCCCAACTGGCCTCTGCGCGCCGTCTGGCCGAGCATGGCGCGCTGGTACGCAATCCGCGCACGATCGAGGCGCTGGGCCGGGCCGACGTTCTGTGCTTCGACAAGACCGGCACCCTCACCGAGGGCGATCTCCAGCTCTCCGCCGTCAGCGACGGCGAGCGGACCTTTCCCGTCGACCGGCTCGGCCCCCAGCACAAGGTGGTGCTGGCCGCCGCGCTGCGTGCCACGCCTGCCGCCCGGCAGTCCGAACCGATGGCCCATCAGACCGACAGGGCGGTGGACACGGGGGCCCGTCGGGCGCGAGTCTCGGTCAGCCGCGGCGCTCCCCACTGGCGACGTACGGACACCCTGCCCTTCGACCCGTCCCGCGCGTACCACGCCACGGCGGGCCGAACCGCCGGTTCCACCCGGCTCAGCATCAAAGGCGCCCCCGAAGTCGTGCTGGCTCGCTGCCGGCGCAGGCGTCTGGACGGGGCGGAGACGACGCTCGACGCCGCCGGCCGCAAGGCGCTCAACACGGCCACCGAGGAACTCGCCGGTGCCGGACGGCGTGTTCTCGCCGTGGCCGAACGAACCCTGGGGCCGGGTGAGGAACTCACCGACGCCACGGTGCGGGACCTGGTCTTCATCGGCTTCGTCATTCTGGCCGACCCGGTGCGCCCCGGGGCGGCGTCGGCCACCGCCCGGCTGCGCGCCGCCGGGGTGCACACGGTCCTGCTCACCGGGGACCACGCCGCCACCGCCGAGGCCATCGCGGCCTCCGTCACCGGCGACCTGAAACAAACCGTGTGCACGGGACCGGAGCTGGACGCACTCGACGACGACACGCTCGACTCGGTGTTGCCGAAGGTGGATGTGATCGCCCGGTGCACCCCGCACCACAAGGTCCGCATCGTCCAGGCCTACCAACGTCTGGGCCGGGTCGTGGCGATGACCGGCGACGGTGCCAACGACGCCCCCGCCATCCGCCTCGCCGACGTCGGCATCGCCCTGGGACGACGCGGCACTCCCGCGGCCACGGCCGCCGCCGACCTGGTCATCGGTGACGACCGTCTGGAGACGATCGTCACCGCCCTGACCGAGGGCCGGGCGATGTGGACCTCGGTCAGGACCGCGCTGGCCATCCTGATCGGCGGCAATCTCGGTGAGGTCACCTTCAGCGTGCTGGCCTCCGCGCTGGTCGGCAGTTCACCGCTGAGCGCTCGCCAGATCATGCTGGTCAACCTTCTGACCGACCTCGCTCCCGCGCTGTCCATCGCAGTACGCACCCCGGCTGAGAGCACCGGAGAACAGCTCCTCCAGGAAGGCCCCCACCATGCGCTGGGCACCGCACTCACCCAGGAGATGCTGCAGCGTGGTCTCACCACCGCCCTCGGCGCCGGGCTGGCCTGGGCGGCGGCACGCTTCACCGGCACGCAACGCCGTGCAGGTACGGTGGCGCTGGCCGCCGTGGTCGGCACCCAGCTCGCACAGACTCTCACCAGCGGCGGCGCGGACCGCCAGGTGCTCGCGGCCACCGTCGGCTCGGCCGCCGTCATGGTCGGCATCATTCAGACTCCGGGTGTCAGCCAGTTCTTCGGATCCACCCCGCTGGGCCCCATCGGCTGGGGCATCGTCCTGGCGGCCATCACCACCGCGACGCTCCTCCACTCGGAGCTGAAGCCGCTCGCCTGCCGCCTGGCCGACACGAGATGGATGCCTTCCGCGTCCGAGGAGGCTGACGACACAGGAGAGTCCTCACCACTGACTCCGGCCACGGCTGCCCTCACGGCAGCACCCATCGCCTGGCTGAGCAGGGCGCTGTGCCGCCTCGGCCTGCTCACACCTGGGCTCGGCAACGTCAGCGGCTGACCTGGCCGCCGTGGGCACTTCACCACGGCCGGTGTCAGTGCAGCGCCGCTCGCCGTGCTGTGCGGGCCCCCACAGTCGGCGAGCACACATCCCGCCACGGTAGCCAGCAGTGCCCGGCGACTGGGTGTCATCCCCGCCCCTGCCTGGTCGAAGGTTACCGACAGGCGGCCGTGGGCCACCGCCACGGCAACGGTAAGCGGTGCGCGGGCCGCGACCGGGCAGGCGGCGGACACGAGTTCGCCGCACCGGGGAACTCGCGATGCCGCCGTGCCTTCGCCGCCTCTGGGAGCGGCGGCCTCACATCTACCCGGTCCTCACCGGCTCGAATAGGTGTGACGCCCGCTGGGGAGCAACACGGCAGACCACTGGAGGGGGAACGCTCGCATGGGAACAGTGCTGCTCGTCGTGTTGGCCTTGGCCGTCGCCGGGGCTGTCGTCATGAAGCTGGTGCGGGCAGGGCAGAAGGAGGCCCGTGCCGAAAAGGCCCGGCTTGCCGATGACGCGCGCCGCCACGCTCGCCGCTCGCTGGACGCGGTCTGGGCGATGGACGACCGCCGGTTCGAGGAGTTCGTCGCCGGTCTGTGCCGCCGGGACGGCTGCACGGATGTGAAGCGGGTCGGTGGTGCCGGCGACCTGGGAGCCGATGTGACGGGCGCGCTGCCCGACGGCCGTCGCTTCGTCATCCAGTGCAAGCGTTATGCCAAGCACCGCACGGTCGGCAGCCGCGACATCCAGACGTTCAACGGCACCGCTCGCGTCGAGCACGGCGCCGACGTACCCGTGTTCGTGGCCTCCTGCGTGTTCACCAAGCCGGCCCGGGACTTCGCTGCCCGCCACGACCTGTGCCTGATCGACGTCAACCTGCTCGGCTTCTGGAACAACGGCACTGCCCTGACCTCGCTGCTGTCCCTGGACATCGGCCGTTCCGGCAACAACCGCAGGCTCCGCCCCGACCCCGAGTGAACCTCACGGGCATACCGGCGCACTCGTCCGACGGGCATGCAGGCGCGCCGATGGCGCCCGCCCCGTGCACAGGGCGGGCGCCATCGGCTGCTGGTGGGCTAGAAGACTCGGCGAGGCAAACTCAGCCTTTTGGGGCACTAGCAGTGGTTGGGCACATTCCCCTTGTCATTGCCCTTCAGGTAGACGGCACTGACATAGCCGGTGCCGCCGGAGTTGAGCTTGAGGCGGACCCAGTTGCGGTTGCTGATGCCGCCGTCGTTGACCAGGTCACCTTCGAGCCAGCACTCCCCGTCGTAGCTGAAGCCGTTGTTGACAAAGCTGACGACCCGCTCACCCCGCGCAGGACCGGCGTACACGTTGGCGTGTTTCCAGGCGACCACCATGGTGGAGGCAAGGGCAGGCGTGGCGGCGAGCATGCCGGTGCCGACCAGGGCCGCGCTCGCCCCGCCCAGAGCGAGGGCGCGCTTCGTCTTCGTGCCGAACATCTGTTTCTCCCGTTGGTCATCCGGCCCCGACGGACCGGGGCCTGGTGCGGGAGCGGAGTGACGCGTGGTGCATCCCCCGCCCCGTGATCCGACATGCTCCACGCTCGCCGATCACGCGCTGCGGCTCAATCGCTGATCGGAACGAGTGCGCGGGGCCGTGTTCGCGGCGCGCGTTCGATCGTGGAAGGGTGCGCCGCGCACGCCTCATGGGTGTCCGCCCGTCGGCAGACAGCCCCCTCCGACGGGCGGCAGGACGCACCCGTGCTGCGCGCCGGCAGGCGGGGCTTTGGTCGTGGACTCCGCCGAGTCGGCCTCGCATGCCCGTTTTCGGGTGAGGAACGTGTACTTGGCCGACGCGACGACGTCGCCACCGTCTCCCGGCCCTTCCGCACCTCGGTTCTCCACCGACGCGAGGTTCAGGCCGCGCGGGTGAAGACGGGCAGGTAGCCGCGCAAGTGCCCGAGGGCCGTAGGGTGGTAGGACTCGGTGAGGGCCAGCAAGTTGATGCTGCGCATCCAGGGCTTCGTGGAGCAGATCTCGTGCCCACGGAAGGAGGCACTGACGTCGGCGAAGGTGAATCCGTGGTCGGCGGCGCGTTTCGCGGTCACGGTGTTGAGCTGGTCGACGGCCTTGTTGAGGGCCGACCGGGCGGTTTCAGCGAGGCCCGTCGCACATGCGCCGTTGAGCTCGTACAGGTGCGGATAACCCACGACCACGACGTGGGCGGCCGGGGCCTTCCTGCTGATGGCCTTGTAGAGACGGTCCAGGTTGCGCGGCAGGGTCTTGTCCATGTATGTACGCGCCCGTGCGACGGCGGACAGACATGCGCCGTTGCGCCGTAGCACACAGGTCTTCATGACGCTGGAGAAGCCTGCGTCACTGCCGCCGGCGGTGACACTGACCAAGCCGGTACGGGTGCTGAGCGGGTCGAGCTGACTACGCATCACATCACTCGTACGGGCGCCGTTGCACGCGGTGAAGCTGAACGACGACGGTGCATGGGCAGCGGCCCACAGGGCGGGAAAGGCCCGTTTGCTGCGCAGGCAGTCGCCGCTGGAGCCGAGGTAGTCGCCGGCTCCGACACCGGCGGAGTAGGAGTCACCCAGGGCCACATAGCCTTTGGCCGCTGCGCGCGGGGCCGCCTGTGTGGTCGTGGCGCCGGTGACGACGCAGGCGGCGGTGAGGAGGAGGGAGGACGCACCTGCCGCGATTCGGGACTGTCTCATACCTCTGCCATAGCATGGCCGGTTCGCCGCGGCGGCCATGCTCGTCCTCAGGCGTCAAGGCGTGTTGAGAAGGCCAAGCGGCATGCCGCTTCGTCGACGCCCGCGACGGAGGGGGATCTGCAGGGGAGCCGGGAGACAGAGGTGTGCCGGCGTGTGCGCGGACGTCACTCGAAGAGCCGTCACTCATCGAGGCTCTTCCTGTGATTTCTCCGGCGCCCGGGGACGCGGCCCCACCCGGTCAGGTCATCTCACGGCAGGTCACTCGGTGGGAGCACCTGGGTACGTGCTGGTCTGCTGCCTGACCGGGCACTTCAGCGAGTATGCGGACACCCGGGCGGCCAACGGGCGGCACGAGCGTGCCGCGGCCTGGTCGTTACAGGAGCGGCTGACGGGTCGTCAGCAAGACAGTGATGGCCGCCCCCGCGCGGTAGGCGTGGGGGCGCGCCTCAGCCCGTGTTGTGACGGTGACCGGTCACTGGTCGGAGGCCGCGGACACGGCCGTCCGGGCCATGCGCTCCACCAGTGAGATGCCGTCCTTCATCGACGTGTTGCCGTCCGAGAGGACCGCGACAAGGTACCGGTGCCCGTCCACGGTGACCTGTCCGACGCTGTTGATGTCCCACAGCCCGGTCGTACTGCGCTGCAGCCAACCGTTCTTCAACGCCCACCCGGATCCGGCGGCCGCCGAGACACCCCATGCCTGGTCGCCCGCTACATGGGCCATCAGCGTCCGGATGTAGGCCCGCGACGTCTCGTTCAGCGCGGCGGGGTCCGCGTTCGAGGCCGGGCTGGTGTCGAACAGCACGCGCAACAGTCGGATCTGGTCACTCGCCGTCGTCTGAGTGAGACCCCACAGGGGACCGGGGCCGCCCTTCGTCGAGGTCAGTCCCAGCCGCTTGTTCGCCGCCTCGAGCCCCGGCGCCAGACCGATCTGCCGCCACAGGGCACTCGTCGAGTCGTTGTCGCTGTGCTCGATCATCGCCTCCGCGTAGGCCTCCTCCTGGGGAGTGAGGGACCGTCCCGCGTCCTGTGCCTGGAGCAGCACCGCCGCGAGGATGTCGACCTTGATGATGCTCGCGGTGTCATAGGGGGTGTCGTCCCCGTAGACCGTTGGCTCGTGGTGTGTGCCGTCCAGTCCGAGCACCGCGGCTGTCACCCGTGCCTCGGGCTGCGGCTGCTCCGGACCGGGGGAGTCGGGAGCGCCGGCCCGCGCCGACGACGTGGCCGCGGCCGCCGGTACCGCGTTGAGTGCCTCGGCCGAGAAGAGTGTCGTCACTGACGCCAGGAGCACACCGGCGCAGGCGACGGCGCGCTTGGCTCGACGTCTGCCCGTGGTGTGCGGTCGCGGCAAGGAGAACAGTCGGTACGGCATGGAAGCAGGCCTCGGCAATTCATGGGGGAAGGGGGCATGCGACTACGAAAGTAGGCAAAACACCCGCTCGACGCGGTGACCGCCATCACCATGGGCGGCTTTCCGGCCAGATTGTGGCGAGAGCCATAGGCTGGAGTGTGCTCGCGGTCACATGGTGGGCCGTGTGCGGACTGACGGTGCTGTTCTGATCGCGACCACCCCCGTACGCCCCTTTCTGTACTCGGCTGCGTGACCGGTACGTGGGCGGTCACGCAGACGGGGAGTCCAGCTGTGTCTGGAGTCGCGCTCTGCCCGACCGGTCCAGCCAGCTGTCGAAGTCCATGACACCCGGGAATGCCTTCCGTACGAGTGCGAGGCCGATGTCGTGGAAGGTCCCGTTGGCCCAGGTCATCACCTTCGCGACCTCGGGGTCGTGCTCCCGAAGCACATCGAGCGGAATCTGCGCGTGGGGGACGGAGCGGACGGCCGCCAGGGGTACGACGAGACGACGGTTGCCGAGATCGCCGCGGCGGCGGAGACCGGCACCCGGACCTTCTTCGGGTACTTCGCCGGCGAGGAGGACATCTTGTTCCCCGACAGCGACGCGCGGGCGAGGGCCACGATCGCGGCGATCGCCGACCGCGACCCGGCCGAGGGGCCGGTGGACGTGTTGCTGCGGGCGCTCGACACCATCGCCGAGAGTGACGCCGACATGGTGAGCCCGATGGCCGCCGTGCGGATGCGGCTGTTCCACATGTCCCCGCGGTGCGGGGCAAGGCGCTGCAAGTCCAGCTCGCGGCGCAGCAAGAGATCGCGCAGGAGTTGCATGCGGCGTTCCCCGACGAGCTGGACCAGGTGACCGCAGCGGCGCTTTCCGGGGCGTTGACGGGGGCGGTGAGCGGCGCACTCGACGCGCTCATGGACGAGGAGGGTGCCGACGGTGTGGACACCGACCTCCGGGCGCGAGTGCGGCAGGCGACGGAACTGGCGCTGCGGCCTTGGCGGTCAGTGAGGACGTGAGTGGAGGGAGCCCGGACCGGTGAACCACGCCGCCCGGCGCCCCTCCCGCGACTTGGCCTCGGTCCCGCGCCGTCCGTGCCCCTCCAGTTGGTAGGCAATCAGACGATCACATGTCGTACGTGATTGATCAAAGATCGCGCTTCTTTCGTCATTCAAGAGCTCTCTCGGTCAGTCCCGGAGCAACTCGGTTGCCAGCCGCACACAGTCCGTAAGGTCCGGGGCACCAGCCCGGCGGGAGACGCCCGGGCCGCGGAGTGACCAGGAGGAGAAACCGGCATGGCCAATGTGGAGATCTCTCTCAAGGAGACGATGACCTCGATCGAGGGCGCCTTGGGGGCTGCTCTCGTCGACTACACCAGCGGTATGGCGCTGGGCACTCTGGGGGGTGGCAAGGACCTCGACCTGACCGTTGCCGCAGCCGGCAACACGGACGTGATCCGCGCCAAGGCCCGCACCATGGAGCACCTGGGCCTCAAGGGCGAGATCGAGGACATACTGATCACGCTCGGGAGCCAGTACCACATCATCCGCCCGCTCACCGGCCGCAGTGGCAACGGGTTGTTCCTCTACCTCGTGCTCGACAAGGCGAGGTCGAACCTCGCCATGGCCCGTCACCAGCTCAAGCGCATCGAGGCCGAACTGGAGGTGTGAGCAGCCGATTCCTCCATGCCTCCGCACGCCCATGAGTTGAAGATTTCTTCATCTGGGCACATCCAGATCAGGGCAATCACACGGGTGTGCGGAGCTGGAGCCGCGAGGATCGGTCAGCAACACAGCCCGCGGCGGCATGCGCCGGGCCGCCGCGCTCAGAACACAACCCGTCGAACGCGGCAGGGAGCGAGCGATTCACCATGCAGGTCCCCCTCTACCAGGCCAAGGCCGAGTTCTTCCGCATGCTCGGACACCCGGTGCGTATCCGGGTCCTGGAGCTGTTGCAGAGCGGCCCCGTCCCTGTACGCGACCTGCTCAGCGAGATCGAGATCGAACCGTCCAGCCTCTCGCAGCAACTGGCCGTACTGCGCCGCTCGGGAATCGTGGTGTCCATCCGGGAGGGCTCGACCGTCAGCTACGCGCTCGCCGGTGGCGACGTCGCCGAACTCCTGCGCGCGGCTCGCCGGATCCTGACCGAACTGCTCACGGGACAAAGCGAGTTGCTGGCTGAACTACGTCAGGCCGACCTCCAGCCGGCCCTGGCCCCGGGCGATACCGGCCGACCTTCGTGACGGTGCCGGAGGCGGTCTGTCACGACGTTTCCCACTCGCGGGCACGGCCCTGAACGTCACGCGGCCCCCTGCTGGACGGCGAGGGGGCTGATATCGCATCCGGCCGCGTCGGGCTCCGGCTCGGGGTCCCGGGGTGCGGGGATGGCGAGTTGGAGGCGGCTACCCGTGTTCGTCGTTGAGGCCCTCGTGGATTTGGCGCTGGAGGTCACGGTCGCGCAGGTCGCGGGCGACGAAGACGGTCTCCCGCCCGGTCAGGTCCCGCAACTCGCCACGGTGCCGCTTCGCGGGGATGTGCCGGTTGGCCCTGTCGGCAAGGGGCTGGCCGCGGTCCGGTCAAAACTGGGCAATGCGGCGAGAGTGTCTTCCGGAGCGGGTCTAGACTCGTATTTGTTTGAAAAGGCACCTCGTTCGGTGAGGCGTCTTCACGGACACAGGCCACTGACCCCACGACGTCGAGAGACCCCCAGGGTCAGGACACCTCTCCCCGGCCTAAGGGGTGAGGCCAGGTGGCTGCCCGCTCGCGGGATTACGCCGTGAAGTGCCAAAGCTCTGACGAGAAGGGGTGAATCAGCCGCGGTCATGCGGGCTGGTCGCTCTCTGCCGAGTCGATGACGACGCCGCCTGTCGGCGTCCCGGCCGGAAGGAGGCGAGAGACATGGATTGCAGTTGCAGTAGTCCGGGCCACAGTAGGCCCCTGATCCGTTTGTCCTCGCATTCTTCCGGCACGCGGTAACCACCTCCCTGCGCGGTACCCCGCGCTCGTGCACCCCCGCACGGCCGCCTGACGGCCGCGGGGCGGGTGAACGCTGTCCTGCGCACAGTAGTCGCGCAGGGTGATGGCTGCTGCGTGCCCCTGAGCTCCCCCACTGGGGGACCGGGAGGCACTGATGACCACCGAAGCCACCATGGGCACCGCCACGACGCATGCTGCGGTGCTCGACGACGCGCACGTCGGCGACATCCGCGGCGCGCTCGGCACCATCACACTCGATGACACCGCACCCCGGGCGGGACTGCCGGCGAAGCTGAAGACCCTGCTGGCGATCGTCGGCCCCGGGCTGATCGTGATGGTCGGCGACAACGACGCCGGAGCGTTCGCCACCTACGGCCAGGCAGGCCAGAACCACGGCACTCACCTGCTGTGGGCGCTGCTGCTGCTCGTGCCGGTGCTGTATGTGAACCAGGAGATGGTGCTGCGGCTCGGTGCCGTCACCGGAGTCGGTCACGCGCGCCTCATCCTGGAGCGGTTCGGGAAGTTCTGGGGTGCGTTCTCCGTGATCGACCTGTTCCTGCTCAACGCGCTCACCCTGGTGACCGAGTTCATCGGCATCACCCTGGCCGCCGGGTATCTCGGGCTGCCGAAGGCCGCCGCGGTGGTCCTGGCCGCCGTCGTCATCGTCGCGTCGGCGTTCACCGGCTCCTTCCGCCGGTTCGAGCGGGTGGCGATGACGCTGTGCGCGGCCTCACTGTTGCTGGTGCCGATCTATTTCATGATCCACCCCGCAACCGGCCAGATGGCACGGGACTTCGTCGTCCCGGACCTGCCCGGCGGTACTGGCCGGCTCGCCACTGTGATGCTCCTGATCATCGGCATCGTCGGCACCACGGTGGCGCCCTGGCAGCTGTTCTTCCAGCAGTCCTACGTCATCGACAAGCGGATCACCCCCCGGTTCATGCGCTACGAGAGGGCCGACCTGTGGATCGGCATCGTCGTGGTCGTCATAGGCGCGGCGGCCATGATGGGCTTCACCGCCGCCGCGTTCGCCGGCACACACGGGTTCGGGAACTTCACCGACACGGCCGGCATCGCGTACGGCCTCCAGGCAAAGGCGGGCAAGCTCGCCGGCGTGCTGTTCGCGATCGCGCTGCTGGACGCCTCGATCATCGGCGCCTTCGCCGTCTCCCTGTCCACCGCATACGCCATCGGGGACGTGCTCGGGCTCAAGCACTCCCTGCACCGCGGAGTCGGGGGCGCCAAGGGTTTCTACGCCGTCTACGCCGGCCTGGTCGCGGCGGCTGCCGCCATCGTGCTGATCCCCGGATCCCCGCTCGGGCTGCTGACCGAGGGCGTGCAGACCCTCGCCGGGGTCCTGCTGCCGTCCGCGTCGGTGTTCCTGTTGCTGCTGTGCAACGACCGCCAGGTCCTCGGCCCATGGGTGAACGGCGCAAAGACCAACGCGTTCACCGCCGCGGTGGTCGGGGTGCTGGTCGCCCTGTCGGTGATCCTGACCGCCGCAGTGCTCTTCCCGGACCTCTCCGCAGGCGCGATCTTCAAGATCATGGCCGCTTGTGCCGTCACCGGCATGCTGGCCACCGGTTACGCGCTGCTGAAGCGTCGTACCGCCGGCCCGGAGCCGGTTGACCGGACCGGCCGCGACACGTGGCGGATGCCGCCGCTTCAGACACTGACGAAGCCGGTGATGTCCACCGCCCGCAAGGTCGGCATGGGCGCGCTGCGCACCTATCTGCTCATCGCCATGGTCCTGGTCGTCATCAAGATCTTCCAAGTGGCGCTCGGCCACTGACGGTCGCTGTCGATGACGGGGGGCGGCGCCGGCACCACCGGTGCCGCCCCGTCGCTTCACAGGAGGGAGCTCTCTCTGTACGGCGGGCTCATTGCCGGTCTCCGGCCGACGGATCCGGATCAGCCCCCCGCCCTCCTTCGCCCCGAACGCTACTGGCGGGTGACTTGCCACCTGGTTCCTCGCTCGTCAACGGCACCCCGTTTCCCGCCTTCCGCTGCGGTGGTATCGCGCCGAGGTGCAACATGACGACACATGAGCAGAGACCGCTACGTCGACTTCTTGCGCGCGTGGGCGATCATCCTCGTGGTCTTCGGCCACTGGCTGATCACCGCCCTGGTCCGGGGACCCGATGGGGAGATCACGGCACCGGAGTTGCTTGCGGTTCTTCCCTGGACCCAGTGGCTGACCCTGGCGTTCCAGATCATGCCCCTGTTCTTCCTGGCCGGGGGCCACGCCGCAGGTGGCTCATGGTCGCGTGCCCGTGCGGCCGGTGCCACGGCCACAGGGTGGGTGCGACAGCGGGCATTGCGGCTCCTGCTGCCGACGGTCGTCTACAGCGGTCCGGCGCTGCTGGCCGTCGGTATCTGTGCGGCGTTCGGCGTGGCCCCGGACACGCTGGCGCTGGTGGGATGGGCGATGGCGATGCAGTTCTGGTTTCTTCCGGTGTATCTGGTCCTCAGCGCTCTGACGCCCGCGCTGCATACGGCGCATCGGCGCTGGGGACACCGTGTCCCCGTGGTCATGGGCACGGCTGCGCTGGCGGTCGACACCGTGGTGCTGGCGGCGCACGCGCCGTACGTCGGCTTGGTCAATTACGCGCTCGTGTGGGGAGTCGCCTATCAACTGGGCTTCTGCTGGCGGGACGGCCTGCTGACCGCGCGTCGGCGGGTGCCGGTCGCGATGGCCGTGGGCGGTGGGCTGGCCTTCGCGGGGCTCGTCGCCCTCGGGCCGTTCCCGGTCAGTCTGATCCTGGTGACCGGGCAGCGCCCCAGCAACACCGATCCGCCGTCTGCGGCGATGCTGGCCTGGGCCCTGGCCCAGGTGGGTCTGTGCCTTCTCGTCGCGCCGAGGGTGCGGCGGTTGATGGACCGCGAGCGGGTGTGGCGAATGGTGCGCCCCGTGGGCGGCGCCACCATGACCCTGTACCTGTGGCACATGCTGCCGGTGCTGATCGTCGCCGCCGCGTTCTACCTGACCGGGCTCGCTCCCCAGCCCGCATTCGGGTCCCCGGCATGGTGGGCCCTGCGTGTGCCGTGGCTGCTGGTGCTCGGCATCGTTCTGACCGGTGTCGTGTTCGTGCTGAAGCCGCTGGAGCGCGCACTGTCGGTGCTGTACGAGTGGACCCGCCCGCGGGTCGACCTGCGTCGTTCCTGGAGGCTGTGGCTCGGCCTGGCCGCAACCGGCGCCGCGCTCACCCGCTTTGCCGTACAGGGCCTGGCACACGACGGCCGCTTCCCAGGGCTGCCCGCCCTGGGCCTGTTCCTGGGAGCCCTCCTGGTGATGTTTCCCCAGCGGGCAGTGTCACGCGACGGTGCCTCCTGTTCCGGGCCCGACGAGGCCGCGTCGGTCATCGACCACCCGGACCGTGGCGCCGCCGCGTGAGCGACATGGAGCTTTGAGGAAGGGCCGCGGCCCTTTGGCCGGTCAGGTCGTCCCTACGGTCACGCCCGCGGCACTGATCGCCTTGATCTCGTCGGCCGGTGCCGACTGGTCGGTGACGAGAGTGTGCAGAGCCGTGACCGGGGCGACGAAGGCGTGGGCCGTACGGGAGAGCTTCACACCGCTGGTCGCGGCGATGACACGTCGTGCAGAGCCGATCGCCGCCTGTTTGACGGCGGCGTCGTCAAGGTCGTAGGCGGTCAGGCCCTGCTCCGCGGTCAGTCCGCAGCAGCCGATGACCGCAGTGTCGAAGCGCAGTGCCGCTAGCGACGACAGCGTCAAGGGGCCGGTCAGTGCTCCCTCGCCCGGCCGGGGTCGGCCGCCGGGAACCAGGAGTGTGGTCTGCCCGGGGCCGTCGGCGACCGCGTTGACCGCCTGTAGTGACAGGGGCATCACGGTCACGAGTCGGCCGCGCAGTGCCCTGGCGACCTCCAGGCAGGTGGTGCCGCTGTCGAGGACAACAGTCTCCCCGTCGGCGATCAGCGAGGCCACATGCGCGGCGATGCGCCGCTTGGCCTCAGTGTCTTCCCGCGCGCGCAGGACGAAGGGTGGTTCCTCACCGCGCAGCAGCAGACTACGGGCGCCGCCGCGGAAGCGTTCCAGCACACCCTGGGTGGCGAGCACCTCCAGGTCTCGGCGGACGGTCATCTCCGATGCTCCGGTGAGGTCCGCCAGATCCCCGACCCCAAGACTGCCCGCCTCGCGTACGGCGTCCGTGATCTGCCTCAGGCGGTCCGTGTTCACCATGCCCGTGATTGAACACCATCCCCGTTGTACGAACAACAACGATGTGAGATACCGGCGTCTCCGCACACAATTCATGTTCGATATGTTTGGCCCATGGACCGATCACTGCGCGCCGCGCGTCTGGCCACTTTCACTTACTTCGTCCTCAACGGAACGCTGATGGGGATGTGGATCGTGCAGATTCCTCCCGTCGAGCACCGCGTCGGCATCAGCCACGCCGTCCTGGGCGGGTTCCTGCTCCTGCTCGCGGCGGGCGCCTTCGTCGGGATGCGCCTGACCGGCCCGGTCGTCGACCGTCTCGGTACGCGGATCGTGGTGCCCGCCTCCGCGGTCCTGTGCAGCGCCGCCCTGGTACTGCCCGGCCTGGCCACGGACGCCTGGACGCTCGCGGGCGCTCTCTTCGTGCTCGGCCTCGGCAACGGCTGCCTGGATGTGAGCATGAACGCCCACGCCGTCCAGGTCGAGAAGGCCTACGGGCGCCCGGTGATGTCCGCCTTCCACGCCACCTTCTCCGTCGGCGGTGTTCTGGCCGCCCTGGTCGGCGCCGCCACCACGAGCTGGGGTTGGGCCCCCGCGGTAACGCTGGGCGCAGCCGCCGCCCTCGGGATCGCCATCGCCGTATGTGCCGCGCCCGGCCTCCTGCCCTCCGCTACCGAACCGGCCACCGAGCCCGAGGCTGAGCAGGGCGAACCGACTTCGCGCACTGCGGCCAGCCGCATCTGGATCCTGGCGGCCCTCGCGCTGATGGTCATGCTGTGCGAGGGCGTCGCCAACGACTGGAGCGTGCTGCACCTGCGTACCGTCCTCGGGGCCTCGGCAGGCACCGCGGCCTTCGCCTACGGTGCTTTCGCCGCAGCAATGACCATCGGCCGACTGCTCGCCGACCGCATCTCCGCCCGCTTCGGCCCCGCCGCGATCCTGCGCTACGGCGCAGCGCTGTCCGCCCTCGGCATGACGGCAGCCGCCCTGTCCCCGTGGATACCTCTCGCCCTGTCCGGCTGGGCCCTCTTCGGTGCCGGACTGTCCGGATGCGTTCCCCAGCTCTTCAGCGCCGCAGGCCATGCCGACGACGGCGCCGCCGGTGCCAACGTCTCCCGCGTCGCGAGCCTCGGCTACCTCGGCATGCTCGCCGGTCCCGCCGTCATCGGCTGGCTCACGCATCTGGTCCCGCTGAACCTGGCCTTCTTCCTCCCCGTGGCCTGCTGTGCTGTCACGGCGGCGGCCGCCGGGATCCTCCGCCCCTTGTCGCAGCCTGCTCGTGCCTGATTGGGTACGGCGCTACGTGCGCGACGAGCGCAGCAGGCACGACGAGGGGCGTGGAGCCGCGTGGAACCAGGGGCACGACAGGAAACCGGGGGCACCCTGCCCGTAGGACTCGGGCAGGCCGTACGCGAGAGCGCCCGTGACATCGCCGCGCTCCTGCGCACGGTGACCGATACGACCGTTCACATACCCGGCTCGGAGTGGACCGTCGGTGAGGCGGCGGCACATCTCGCGCAGGCCAACGAGTTGATGGCCGACCTTGCACGGGGCCACGAACGCCCATACGGGGACGGCACGCCCAAGAGCCTGGCCGCGGCCAACGCACGTGCCCTCGCCGCGTTCGACGAACGCCGCGCGGAACCGCTGGCGGCGATGATCGTGCAGCAGGCGGACCTCTTCCTCGACGCGGTGGCCGAGAACGTGGCGGACGGAACCGCCGACCGGACCGTCGTCTCACCACTCGGCCCCCTGGACCGGTCCATCCTCGCCTCGTACCTCCTGACGCACATGCTCGGCCACGGATACGACCTCGCTCGCGCGCTGGGCCGGCCCCATATGATCGACCGCGCTCGGGTCGGGCTGTGCATGCCGTTCATGACGACGGCCATGCCGCGCGTCGTCAACACCGCAGCCGCAGCCGGACTGACGGTCCGCTACACGCTTCGTCTTCGGGGCGGCTCGGCGTTCGGCGTCACCTTCACCGAAGGCACCGTCGATGTTTCGCCGAGGCCACCGGGCCGTCCCGACTGCACCATCTCCATCGAGCCCGTCACGTTCCTCCTCATGGCGCTGGGCCGTCGCGACCCGTGGCGGGCCATCGCCCGTGGTCAGGTACTCGCATGGGGGCGTAAACCGTGGCTCGCGCTCCGCTTCCCGACCCTGTTCACCGCGCCCTGAACCGCAGAACCCACGGAGGGCGTGGAACCGCACCATCATCAGCACACCGGCCGCAGTCTCAGGCATGGCCACCAGGCCCTTCGCCCGCAGGCAGGTAGCGGAGGCGACTTCCGTAAACGCCTGACTTGACTTGCGTCACGCAAGGCCACTGTCCGAGTACGCCCGACCCACCCGGAACGCGATGTCTGATTCCCGCCAGCGACCAGCCCCTGGAGTGCCGCAGAGTAGAAGGGTGACCAGCGACGACAGCATGTACGAGGCGGTGTGCAGCCGCGATGCCCGCTTCGACGGCGAGTTCTTCTTCGCCGTCTCCACGACCGGCATCTACTGCCGACCGAGCTGTCCCGCCACCACACCCAAGCGGCGGAATGTGTGTTTCTTCCCCACCGCCGCGGCCGCTCAGCACTCTGGCTTCCGTGCGTGCCGACGCTGTCGCCCGGACGCGGTGCCCGGCTCCGCGGCATGGAACGCCCGCGCGGACGCGGTCGGCCGTGCGATGCGGCTGATCAGCGATGGGGTCGTCGACCGCGAGGGTGTGGCAGGACTGGCCGCGCGGCTGGGCTACAGCACGCGGCAGGTGCAGCGGCAACTGAACGCGGAAGTCGGCGCCGGCCCCACCGCCCTCGCGCGGGCGCAGCGAGCGCACACCGCCAGGATCCTGTTGCAGACCACCCGTATGCAGGCCGCCGAGATCGCGTTCGCGGCCGGGTTCGCCAGCGTGCGGCAGTTCAACGACACCATCCGCGCGATCTACGCCGCCACGCCCAGCGAACTGCGCGTAGCCAAGCAGGGCCGATCCGCCTGTTACGGAGCAGTCGGCAGTGCGGACCGTGCGGCGGGCATACCGCTGCGCCTGGCCTACCGCGGCCCCTACTCCACAGCCGAGGTCTTCGACTACCTCACCGTCCGATCCCTCACCGGCGTCGAGGAAGTCACCGGCAAGCCCGGCAGCCGCAGCTACCGGCGCACCCTGAACCTGCCGCACGCGCCGGGCATTGCCGAGGTCAGCGAGAAGCACGGCGACGGCTGGCTCCAGTGCCATCTGCACCTGGGCGATCTACGCGACCTGACCACCGCCACCCAGCGCATACGTCGCCTGTTCGACCTGGACGCAGACCCCTACGCCGTCACCGAACGCCTCCGTAACGACCCCGCACTCGTCCCGCTGGTCGAACGCCGGCCCGGACTGCGCGCTCCCGGAGCCGCCGACCCGCACGAGGCCGCGATCCGCGCCGTGCTGGGACAGCAGGTGTCCGTGGCCGCAGGGCAGAAGCTGGGCAATGTGCTGGTGGCCGCCTACGGGCAGCCACTGGAGACACCCAGTGGCGGCCTCACCCATGTCTTCCCCACAGCCGAGGCCCTGGCCGGGGCGTCGTTGACGGAACTCGGCACGCCCGAATCCCGCCGCGCCACCCTGCGTGGGATCTCCGGCGCGCTGGCCGATGGCACGGTGCGCCTGGACGCGGGAGCCGACCGGGACGAGGCCGAAAAGGCCCTGCTGGCCTTGCACGGCATCGGACCGTGGACGGCCGGCTACATCCGTATGCGGGCGCTGGGCGACCCCGATGTCCTGCTCACCGACGATGTGGCCGTGCAGGCCGGCATGCGACACACGGGCGCGGAGGCGGTGGACGCGGAAGGCTGGCGGCCCTGGCGCACCTACGCCATGCACCACTTCTGGAACGCCGCCGGCGACCGGCGCCGTGCCCCGGCAACGTGACGTCCGGACACAAAAGGCGTACACCCTGCAGAGTGGCTGCTGAGGGCACCACCGAGAGATCTGGTGAAAGGACAGCGGACCGATGACGGTCTACACGATGATGGACAGCCCCCTGGGCGAACTGCTGCTGGTGGGAGAGGAGTCGGACACCGCCAAGGGCGGCACCGCGCTCGCCTCGCTGTCCATGCCCGGCCAGAAGTACGGGGCCGTCGTCCGTGACGGCTGGACCGAGAAGCCGGAGGCGTTCACCGAGATCGTCGCCCAATTGCGGTCGTACTTCGATGGCACGCTGACCCGCTTCGACATCGAGTACGTCACCAGCGGTACGGACTTCCAGCGGCGGGTGTGGACGGCACTGGAGGCGATCCCGTACGGCACCACTCTCACCTACGGCGACATCGCCCGGAGGATCGGAGTCTCGAAGGCCGCGGTACGGGCCGTTGGAACGGCGATCGGCGCCAACCCGCTGTTGGTCGTACGCCCATGCCACCGCGTGATCGGCGCCGGTGGCGCGCTGACCGGCTATGCGGCCGGTCTGGAACGCAAGCGGCAACTGCTGGACCTGGAACACCCGGCAGCTTGAGGCATCACACCGGTTCTCCTCGTGGCCGCGTTGTCAGTGGCGGCTGCGATGGTGTTCGCATGGATGAGCTGGAGTTCATGCAAGGCCGGGTCTACGGGGCCGGCCACGACGATCCGGGCCCGCGATCGGGTCGGGTGTACGCCGAGTTGGTCGGCGGTCCGTTGGATGGCCTGCTGCTCGATGTCACCGGTCGGCCCGACAACGAGCTGAAGGACGGAGTAGTGCTGCCGACCGAGATAGGCCGCTATGGGCCGGGCGGTCGCGCGGTGTATGTACCCAGGGAAGCGGCCGGGCACAGGTTCGACTGGCGAGGGGACATGCCGTGAGACAGGCCTGGCCGGCGGAAACCCGTTGGCCCCTGTCCGGGTCCGTAGGAGATGTCGCGCGTGAAGGAGCGCGCGGGCGCTTGAGGGGGCCAGCTCCCAGGCACCGGCACCGCCTGCTGGGTGCCGGTGCCGGTTCCGGTTCCGGTTCCGGGTCGGTACGGGGCGTGTCTCAGTGGGCGCGTTCGAAGGCGCCGAAGGCAGCCTCCTGTCGCCACTCCAGCCGTGCCTTCGCACTGTCGGCGAGCAGGCGTCGGCAGGCCGGGGTCCGCACGGGGACGCCGGGGCGTTCGCCGCGGCAGGCAGGGGCGAGGTGGTAGCCCTTGGTGGTGGGGTGCGCCTGCCACAGGCTCGTGCCGGGCAGGAAGGCGTACTCCAGGGAGGCGCGGGCCAGATCCTTCAGCTCGGGGTAGGTCAGGCCGTAGGTGCCGGCGGCGTACTGGTACTCATGACTGATGTCGATCCGGGACACGCCGGGATCGTCGGTGGCCAGGACGATGGGGACGCCGAAACGGCGGTAGGCGGTGAAGGGGTGCTCGGTCCCCTTCACGCCGAGGATCTGGGCGTTGCTGGTGAAGGGCACCTCGACGGCGATCTGGCGGGCTGCCATGGTGCGGGCCGTCTGCTGCCAGTAGTCCTCGTGGACGAGGTCGACGCCGTGTCCGACGCGCTGGGTGCGGGCGACGTTCACGGCCTCCTTGATGTGGAACTTCAGGTCTTGCGGCTTGACCAGCCCGGTCCACAACTCGCCCGCGTGCAGGGTGACATGAGCCTTGGGATACTGGTTGCGCAGATACCCGACCATGCGCATCTGCAGGCTGTAGTTGCGCAGCGAGCTGTCCCAGTCCTCGGGCTGGACGAGATTGACCGCGACGAAGCGCCGGTCGCGCTCCGCCAGTCGCATCCCGAGAGCGAGCTGCGTGAAGACCCGCTCCGGTGAACTGCCGCGGGATGCCTGGGAGATCCAGCGGACCGTGAGCCGGCAGCCGGGCCGGGCTTGCCGGGTGCCGCAGTGTTCGGTGGCGCGGAACTCGGCCTCGGAGTCGTCGGTCTCCCTGCGGGCCTCGGCCACGAGTGCGTCCAGCTTGCCGCCGGCCACCAGCTTGTGGTGCAGGGCGGCCAGGTCGTCGTCCCAACCGACCTTGTCAGCCAGCTTCTTGGCGCTGTCCGAAGCCGGGGTGACCATGGTTTCCAGGTAGAGCTGGTTTTGGCGAACGACGTCATTGGCGACCTGGGCGAGCAGTTTTCCGCGGTGTCGCCAGGTCACCTCGCCGAACTTCCCGAAGGTGTCGAAGAAGTGGTCGTGACCGTTCTGGTCGGGAGGGAAGTCCTCCATGGACCATGCGCGCAGAAGCGCTTCGTGGAAGGTGCGGTCGGTGCGGGCATCCGCCACGGGGCGTGTGCCGGGGCCGCACGGCGGGGTGACGGCGGTCATCGTCGTGGTGTTGACGCACAGCCCGTCGTCGGTCGCCAGTTTGATGAGGTACTCGGTCGACACCGCGCCGGAGAGGTGGTTGTGCAGGTCTCCGCCCTTGGGCAGTCGCAGGAAGAAACCTCGCAGCAGTTCGGGCTGGTCGCGGACCGAGTTCAGGTAGGCGTCGGTACGGGCCTCGGCGGCCGTCGCCAGTCGGGACGGCGGCACGGCACGCGAAGGATGCCCGTGGTCCGGCTGTGCGGTGGCGGGCAGGGCGGACAGCAGGGAGAGGGTGCCGAGGGCGGCCGGAACGATCCGGCGGCGTAGGACACTTCGGGTTTGCAAGCTCACCACGGCATGATCGGGGCAGGCAGGGCTGTGGCACGGACTGACGGGCCGTGTGCACGCGGCATTCCCCCGACCGAGTGACCGGCTGGGGGAGGTCACCGTCGGTAGGAGCGGCTCGGTAACGGCCGGTCGGATCCTGGCTGCGTCCCAACTGCGGCCCTACCTCTGGGGAGGCGCCCGACGCGTGGTTACAGTACGCGGTATGACACGCGATCGGGCCGAATCCCGGCAGCAGGCGCCGGCGGTGGCGTTCCTCGAGGGCCAGGAGATCACCACGATCGGGTGCCGTCAGTGCGGTACCGAAGTGGCTGGTGTCAACGGACGTTACGCATGTGGTGTATGTGGATGGGTGAACCACTGGAGCGAAGGCCACAATGAACTGCCGACCGCTGGAGACGACGTGTCAGAGGCATGAACGTTCCCCGGCACGCTCCAGGCAGCTGATCTGGGGAGGCAACTGGTGCGCCTTGGTTCGCCCTGGAGCGTTGACGGCACTTCCTCCGACTCAATGGGTACCGCCATCGCTCCCTTGCGTTGAGGCGGATGCGTGCGCGCTTCGGCTTTGGTCGATGAGGGCGGCGAAGGCGTCGAGCACGCGTTGCAGTCCGAACGCGTAGGCGTGGTCCGGGTTGTAGGCACTGCCGTGTGCGGCGCCTGCCGCTTGGCCGACGCGGACGGCGGTGGGGTAGGCCTTCGCATCGAGGACCCGGCTCAGGAGCGGGGCGTTCACTTCCCACCACTGTTGGTCGTTCATGGCACTGTCGTGCTGGGCGGCGCGGGCGTCGGCATCGGCGCGGGCGCATGCCTGCACGAAGGTGAGCAGGTAGCTCAGGCAGTCGTCCATCTCGACATCGCTGAGGCCGAGGCCGTCGAGTGCGGATAGTTCGTGCTCGTACTTCGCCATCTGGCCCGGTCCCAGCGGTGGTCTGGCGGTGGAAACGGCCGCGGCCCAAGGGTGGCGCTCGAAGAGGGACTTGTTCTCTTCGGCGACGGCGGTGACACGTCGGCGCCAGGGCTGTCCGGTGGTGTCCGTGCGGGGCATACCGGCGTAGGCGGCGTCGAGCATGAGGTCGAGGAGTTCGGCCTTGCCCGGGACGTAGGTGTACAGCGTCATCGGCACCACGCCGAGTTCTTGGGCCACCCGGCGCATGGTCACGGCGTCCAGGCCCTCGGTATCGGCGACGGTGGTGGCGGCCTCGACCACCGCATCGAGGCTCAGCGCGCGTCGAGGCCCTCGGCGACGGTCCGGAGTGGAGTCACGCCACAGCAGTTGCAGGGTTCGGGCCGGGTCGCCCGCGCTGGTTCGTTCCGTAGGCACGGGATCATCTTCTCGCACATAATCTCTGTACGGTGTACAGTGTACGACGTACAGAGAAGTTGTGAATGGGCTCAGTGCGATCGTGAAGGAGTATCCGTGCAGGTCACTTCGAGTGCCGTGTCGCTCAACGTCGACGACGTCCCTGCCTCCAGTGCGTTTCTCGTCAAACACTTCGGGTTCCGTGAGGAGATGGCCGCCGACGGCTTCGCGTCTCTCGCGCGTGACGACGTCGGTATGAACGTCGTCTTCCTGCGGCGGGGGCTGGCGACTCTCCCGGCGGACCAGCGTGAAGAGCGTGCCGCCGGGCTGATTCTCGCCTTCGTCGTCGACGACCTCGAAGGGGAGCTGGCGCGTCTGCGTGCCGAGGGCGTCGCGATCACGATGCCGCTGACCGACGAGGAGTGGGGCGAACGCGCCTTCCAGGTCCGCGACCCCAACGGTGTCATCGTCCAACTGGTCGACTGGAACGCCCCCACCAGTCGCTGAGACAACCGGATCCGGCGTCGCCCCCTCACGTGCTCGTGAGGGGGCGCGTGCCGTGTGCGGCGGGGGATGAGCGCTGCTGAGGTCGTGTGCCTTCGCGCCGCACTGTGCGACTGCCTGTGCCGCCACAGTGAGACCGACAAGGGCAGCGGTGACCTCCTCGCCGGCGGTGACTAAGTTCTGTACCGGGTTCGTCCTGCCGACCCTGGGTTGAGAGTACCGAGCGTATTTCTACTCCAGTAGCTTTCACCTGGTGCAGTAGCTTGCCAACGCCGCCACCAGCCGTCGCGCAGCACACCAATCGGAGAGTCACACATGCCCCGAGAAGCGCCGTACCTTGCAGTAGCCGATGCGCTGCGCGCGCGGATTCTCGCGGGAGAGTGGGGGGTCGGGGAGCGTCTGCCGTCCCGGGCGCAGCTTGCCGAGGAGTACGGGGTCGGGCGCAATGTCACGCAGAAGGCGATGGACCGTCTGATCGTCAAGGGCCTCCTCGAAGGACGTCCGGGCTCGGGGACCTACGTCCGTGTGCCGCGCGAGCGCCTGCGGATGGTCCGCTCGCGGCACCGTGAACGTCGGGGCGGTTCCCCCTCCCGTGCCGACGTGAAGGAGCGGGGCACGGCCGGCGCCTGGGACGCCCACAGCCAAGTGCGCGTCCCCGCCCCTGAGGCCATCGCCGAGCGTCTCGCCATCAGCGCCGGAGACCTCTGCGTGAACACGCACTACGAGTTCCTCGCCGACGGCCAACCCGTCCAACTCTCGGAATCCTGGGAGCCGATGGCCATCACGGGGGGAACGCCGATCGTGCTGCCCGAGATGGGCCCCCTCGCGGGAAAGGGGGTGGTCGAGCGCATGCGCTCCATCGGTGTGGCCGTCGAGACCGTGGTCGAACTGCCGCGCCCGGCTCGTGCCGGCCAGGAACAGGCGAACCTACTGGGGATCACTGTGGGGGACCTGGTCCTCCAGATCGAGCGGACCATCTTCGCCACCGACGGACGTCCGGTGGAAACCGCCGACATCGTCATTCCGGACGTACGCCGGGAAGTGGCTTACGAGTTCGGCATCGACCTGCCGTAGCACTTGAAGCCAGTAGCGCGACACTGCGAATTCGACAGTAGGTAACCCGAATGTCAATACCCTCCCGGCTCGGCCTCTTACGCGATCCGAACTTCGGGCGGTTGTTTGCCGCCACCGCGCTCGGCCAGCTGGGCGATCGCGTCATTTTTCTGGCATTGCCGCTGGTTGCGATCGTGGCATTGAACGCTGATGAGTTCCAGGTCGGACTGCTGACCGCGATGACCACTGCGGGCTCGCTCCTGGTCGGCCTGCCGGCAGGCGCGTGGGTGGACCGCATACGGAAGCGGTCGGTCATGATCAGCACCGATCTTGTCAGGTCGCTGGTTTTCCTGACGATACCGATCGCGTGGTGGGCCGGTTTACTGACAGTCTGGTGGCTCTATGCGGTCGCATTGGTTCATGGAGTGCTGACTGTCTTCTTCGATGTCGCTTACCTCAGCTATCTGCCGCACCTGGTGGGGCGCGGCAACCTTGTTGAAGGAAACGCGAAACTCTCGGCGGTGCGCTCGGTGACCAGCATCAGTGGGCCGGCGGTAGCAGGCCCACTGGTCGGCTGGGCCGGAGCCCCTTCAGCCCTTTTGGCCAGTTCTGTCGGGATGGCCCTGTCGGGTCTGATAGCGATCAGTATCCGCAAGCGCGAACAGAAGCCGGAGCCGAGTGAGCACCCTCAACTGCGTCGAGACATCAAGGATGGGCTGAAGTTCGTCTTCAAGCATCCCGTACTGCGCGCAACCATATTGGGGGATGCGCTGTTCAACCCCTTCCTGATCATGTATCAGACCATGTTGCTGGTCTTCTTGGAGAGGGAGATGGGCCTCGAGTCCTTCGGTATCGGCCTCATCCTGTCGGGAATGGGTTGTGGCGCCCTGCTGGGTGCACTGTTGGCGGCCAGGGTCTCGAAGCGGGTCGGGCAAGGTCCGGTCATCTGGATCGCGCCACTCCTCACCTGTCCGCTGACAGCTCTGATGCCGTTGGCGCGACCTGGTTGGAGCGTGTACGCGGCGGCGATCGGGCTCGCGGGTCTCTCGCTGGGCGGGGTCGTCCGCGTTGTGGCTCAGTCAAGCTTCCAGCAGGCCCTTACGCCAGATCGGTTCCTCGGTCGGATGAGCGCGACGGCCCGGTTCGTGTCCTGGGGTGGCCTCCCTCTGGGAGGAGTCCTGGGTGGAGTTGTGGGCTCTGTGTTCGGAGCGACAGCCACGTTGTGGATCGGCGCAGTCGGCATGACGCTGAGCTTCCTTCCGAACTTCCTGTCACCGCTTCGCACTATGCGGACGTTGCCCAGGTAACGGAAGCCGGAGAGTACGGCTATTGAGGCGATGTGACGGCTTCGTCAAGAAAGGGGAGCGTGTTGAGAGGGGGCCTGACCGTCCCGGCCGGCCTCCTGTGGCTCGCGATCCGGAGCACCGCAGCCCATGAGCCGACCTTGCCAGCCGTACCCACTGAGGCAACGTGTTCATGGCGTGACCGGGGTGGTGCCGGAGGTGGTGCGGCACGGTCCGGGCTACGAGGCGGACGGCTGCTACGCCTCGACGCCCATCAGCAGGGTGTCGAGGCGCAGATTCAGGCGCTGGAGTGTCGCTTCGGGTGTCTCAGCTCACCGCCTGCTTCACGAGCGCGGCGATCCGCTCCTCCACCTCGGCCGTCACCTCGGTCAGGGCGAAACCGGCTGCCCACATCGTGCCCTCGTCCAGCTTGGCCTGGTCGCTGAACCCGAGCGTCGCGTAGCGCGCCTTGAACTTCTCCGCGCTCTGGAAGAAGCAGAGGACCTTGCCGTCCAGCGCGTAGGCGGGCATCCCGTACCAGAGCTTGGGCGCGAGGTTCGGGGCGCTGGCTGTGATGACAGCATGGACGCGTTCGGCCATGATCCGGTCCGAGTCCTGCATCTCGGCTATCTTCGCGAGTACGTCCCGCTCCGCCTCCGCCGCCTTCAGTTCTTTGGCATGGTCCTTCATCGCGGCCCGCTCCTCGGCCGTGAATCCCCCGTACGTGTCGCTTTCGGTGCTGCTCATGACAGATCTCCCCCTTGAGAATCTTGATGAGCCGGAACTTGAGGGCAGACCTTATCCTGGCTCACCGACACCGGGATTACCGGTGTGTACAGCAGTCGTAGGCAGCACCCGTGAGGGTTGACGGGTAGTCAGCTCTTCGCGTCGGGTGCGTCAACTGCCGTCAGGGTCACCGTGCCGTCGTCAGCGACCGACCAGCCGGGGTTGTGGCACACCTCCCACCGATGACCGTCGGGGTCGGTGAAGTAGCCGTGGTAACCGCCGAACGCCGCGCGTTGCGGCTCTTTGAGGACAGTCGCTCCTGCTCTACGGGCCCGCTGTACGGCCTCGTCGACCTGGGCGGGTGAGTCGAGGTTCTGGGCGAGGGTGAACGGTGTGCCGGCAGTTGCCGGGTGGCCGGTGTCGATGCCGAGGTCGGTCAGAGGGAAGAGCGCCAACGCGACCCCCTTGCCGATCTGGTAGAAGACGATCTCGTCCAGATCGAGGAGCGGTGTCCAGCCCAGGCCGTGACTGTAGAACTGGCGGCTGATCTTGAGGTCCCCGACCCCCAGTGTCACGAGACTCAACTGCTGTTTCATCAACCGCCCCCACGCACAGGTAGGTAGTAGATCGCCGTCCGGTGACAACGCTACCGCCCGACAGGGCGGACGTCGCCTGATGCGGACTGGGCGTACTGGCCCCGGTCTGCCGCCGTCCAGCGAGAAGCACGCCCGTCGTAGACGTCCGCGTACAGAAGTGAGCTTCGCGGCTATGGTTCCTCTCACTGGTCAAGGAGTTGACTGAGGGCATGACGAACACAGAGAGCACTTCCACAACCGCGGACAACACGACTCTGGTGATCGGCGGCACGGGCAAGACCGGGCGCCGGGTGGCCGAGCGGCTCACGGCACGAGGCCTTCCGGTGCGCGTCGGGTCCCGCTCCGGTGAGCCGCCCTTCGTGTGGGAGGACCCCACCACCTGGGACGCCGCCCTCGAAGGCGTCAGCGCCGTCTACGTCACCTACTACCCCGACCTCGCCTTCCCGGGCGCCGCCGAGGCTGTCGGCGCCCTCGCCCGCACCGCCGTCGCCAAGGGGGCCCGGCGTCTGGTCCTGCTGTCCGGGCGCGGAGAGGAAGGGGCCCGCGTCAGTGAGGACAAGCTCAAGGAGTCCGGTGCCGACTGGACGGTGATCAGGGCCAGTTGGTTCACGCAGAACTTCAGCGAGAGCTTCTTCCATGAACTGGTTCTCGCCGGTGAACTCGCCTTGCCGACCGGAGACGCGGTGGAGCCGTTCGTCGACGCCGACGACATCGCCGACGTCGCCGTGGCGGCTCTCACCGAGGACGGTCACGTCGGCAAGACCTACGAGCTGTCCGGACCGCGTCTGCTGACCTTCCACCAGATCGCCGAGGAACTGAGCAAGGCGACCGGACGGCAGATCACCTACACCCCCGTCACGCTCGACGATTTCCGCAAGTCCCTTGAGGACGAAGGGCTTCCCGTCGAGTACGCCGACCTGTTCGAGTTGATCCTGGACGGCCGCAACGCCCATCTCGTCCACGGCGTAGAGGAGACCCTCGGTCGCAAGCCCAAGGACTTCGCCGACTTCGCCCGTGACGCCGCGGCCAGCGGCGTGTGGAACACCTGAACCACCCGGCGCCGCGGTCCGTACCCGCCGCGGTCGCCGTCCGCCTTGTCGCACCGCCAGGGGAGGAGGCCACCGCCACGCCGGGCGGGTACTGCGGCGCCGACCTGCCTCGGCCGGACCCGGGCAGTGCGCGCCGGCGCCTACCCGTGCGGGCTTCCCTGTTTCCGAGTCACCGGTTCCCCGTACGTACCCTCGCCGAGCAAGTGGGCCGGCCCCGCAACACACCTCAAAGGACGACATGGACACGATCGCAGGCCTCCTCGAGGGGCCCAAGGCACGCGGAGCCTTCCTGCTCAAGTCGGTCTTCAACCCGCCGTGGGCGCTGAGGATCGAGGACCGGGCGCCGATCTCGGTGGGCACGATGGTGCACGGCAACGCCTGGATCAGGCCCGACCATGCCGACCCGGTCCTGCTGCGGCCCGGCGACGTGGCGGTGATGCGCGGGCCCGACCCGTACGTCATCTCCGACGCCCTCGACACCGTCGTGCAGATCACCGTGGGCCCCGATCAGCGGTGCAACAGCGCCGCGGGGGAGGACGTCACGGACACCATGGCCCTCGGCGTGCGTACCTGGGGCGACGCGCTCGGCGGGGGTTCGGCGGTGATGCTCTCCGGCACCTACCAGGCGCCCAGCGAGATCGGCCGCCGCCTGTTGAACACCCTGCCCGTCGTCCTGGTGCGCCCCGCCGCAGAGGGCAGCGACCCGCTGATCGGGCTGCTCGCCAAGGAGGTGGTCCGGGACGAACCGGGTCAGGAACTCGTCCTGGACCGCCTGCTGGACTTGCTACTGATCAACGTACTGCGCGGCTGGCTGGCCGACCCCGAATCCGGCGCACCGGCCTGGCACCGGGCTCAGAGCGACCCGGTCGTGGGGCCGGCACTGCGGCTGCTGCACGACAGCCCCGCCCATGCGTGGACGGTCGAGTCGATCGCCCGCAAGGTCGGGGTCTCCCGGGCCCAGCTCGCCCGCCGCTTCACCGCCGTCGTCGGGGAGCCACCGATGGCCTACCTCGCCGGCTGGCGGCTCACCCTTGCCGCGGACCTGCTGCGCGAACCGGATATGACGCTGGCCACGGTGGCCCGCAGGGTCGGCTACAGCAGTGGCTTCGCACTGAGCTCCGCCTTCAAACGGGTACGCGGGATCAGTCCCCAGGAACACCGCGACCAGGCGATCGCGGGCACTCAACGGACCTGAGGTGGAGATTCCACCATTGGAAGACGCAGGCTCGTGGACGCGGCGCGGCTTCACGCTGGGCCGAGCCCCATCCACGGGGCGGCCGTGAGCGAGCGCCGGTCTCCCACCCATCATTCTCCCGACGTTCTCTCGACCAGTAGCGAGGAAGCACCGATGACAGCCGACCCGTACCAGCAGCACGGCCAGTTGGGCAGCCACGCCCTCACACCGCCGCGGCCGGCCGAACGACCGAGCAGGACGGCCGGTCCGCTGCTCATCGTGTCGACAGTCGCGGTGGGTCTCATGGCCGGACTGTTCCTCGCCTTCGACGTGTCGGTCATGCCCGGGCTGAACAGTACCGACAACCGCACCTTCGCCACCGCGATGCAGAACTTCAACAGCGAGATCGACGGCAATGGTCTGTTCGGCCTCGTCTTCACCGGCGCGCTCCTGGCCGCCGGGGCCGCCACCGTCATCGAGTACCGCCGTGGCCGTAGGGCGGTCGCCCTGTGGGCGGGCGTGGCCACCGGGCTGTACCTCCTGGTCCTGCTGATCACCTTCGCCGTGAACATTCCGCTCAACAACGAGCTCGCCGACCTCGGCAACCCCGCCAAGGTCCACGACTTCTCCGTCATCGACAAGTTCAGGACCACGTGGGAGGGCACTAACATCCTTCGTACCGTGCTCAACACCGCTGCCCTGGGCTGCATCGCCTACGCTGTCAGGCTCAACGGTCGCGCGGACGCGGTGCTCCGCGGTCGCTGACAGCACCGGCGGCGCCCCACCGGGTGCTGCCGGGATTCCCGACGGACTACTCGATCGGGAAGCGGTAGACCGTGGACTGTCGCGCCTTGAAGCCGAGCCGTACATAGAGCCGGTTCGCCGCCTCACGATCCGGTCGAGAGGTGAGGTCAACCGTCAGAGCACCCGCCTCCTGGGCGATCCGCAAGGCTTCCCGGGTGAGGAGGCCGGCGATTCCCCGTCCCCGCGCCGTACGGTCGACGACCACGTCTTCGACGCGGGCCCGCATGCCGGACGGCAAGGGCAGCAGCACCAGTGTGAGGGTGCCGACGATCGCGTCGGACGTCCGGGCTACGAGCACTGTGTTGGCGTCACAGGCCACCACCCGGTCGATCGTGTCGTGATCGAGCGGCTCCGCAGTCGAGGACAGCTGCGGGAGCAACCTGTTGAAAGCGTCGATGAGCTGCTGACTCGTCTCCCGGATGATCTCTACACGGATGTCCATGCAAGGAGCGTAACCAGCGACCGGCACAGCGAAGGCGGCCGGATGCCGGTCACGGGAAACCGGGCACGGACACGTTGCGTGATCTTGCGGATACGAGTCGGACGGCTTCCGGGTGCCGCTGGACGATTCCCTGCCCGGAACCCATGGTGGCGCACCTTTTGCAGCGCCATAGTGCCCTCACAGTAAAAAAGGGGGCTATTTGGCATCACATCTGACCATGCCGGATTATTGGGCCCGTCCCGGCGTCCCGGGCACCGGTCAGGAGAGAGGCGCACCACCCCATGCACGTCACCGGAACCGCCCCGCAGTCGGCTCCGGCCCTGCAGGAGAACCCTGCGGCCTCCGCCTCCGCCGAGGACCTCACCGGCGACACCGGTAGACATGCCCGTCGCTTCGGGCTGCCCGTTGCCACCGCGCTGGTCATGGGCAACATCATCGGCGGCGGCATCTTCCTGCTGCCGGCGTCCGTCGCCCCGTACGGCACTGTGAGCCTGGTCGCCTTCGGTCTCCTGACCGTCGGCGCCATCGCCCTCGCCCTGGTTTTCGGTCGACTCGCCCAACGTGACCCGCGCACCGGTGGGCCTTACGTCTACGCCCGCGCGGCCTTCGGCGACTTCGCCGGCTTCCTCGCCGCCTGGGCGTACTGGATCACCACGTGGGTGTCGAACGCGGCGCTCGCCGTCGCCGCCGTCGGCTACCTCGACGTGCTGATCCCGGTGAACCACCACCGCTGGACCGCATGCCTGGCAGCGCTCACCCTGCAGTGGCTGCCCGCGCTCGCCAACTTCGCGGGCAGCCGCTACGTGGGCGCCGTCCAGCTCGTCTCCACCGTGCTCAAGTTCGTGCCGCTCCTGCTCGTCGCGCTGGGCGGGCTGTTCTTCTTCGACCCGGACAACCTCGGACCGTTCCAGGCGAGCGGCGGCAGCATGATCGGCGCTGTTTCCGCGTCCGCCGCACTCCTGCTGTTCTCCTACCTCGGGGTGGAGTCCGCCGCCGTCAGCGCGGGCGAGGTGAAGAACCCCCGCCGCAATGTGGGACGTGCCACCGTCATCGGTACCACGGGCGCGGCGCTCGTCTACCTGCTGGGCACGCTGTCCGTCTTCGGCTCGGTAGCCCACGACCGCCTGGTGAAGTCCACCGCGCCCTTCTCTGACGCCGTGAACGTCATGTTCGGCGGCACCTGGGGTGGCTGGGCCGTCGCGCTCGCCGCGCTGGTGTCGATGACCGGCTGCCTGAACGGCTGGACGCTGCTCAGTGCCCAGACCCCGTACGCCGCGGCGAAGGACGGCCTGTTCCCCGCCGCCTTCGCGCGCAGGCGGCGCGGCGTTCCGACCGTCGGGGTCGCCGTCACCGTTGTCCTTGCCTCGCTGCTCACCGTCTACAACTACACATCGGGCTCGGTCAAGGTCTTCGAGATGCTGGTCCTCGTCACCACGTTCACCGCGACGGTGCCGTACCTGCTGGCCACGGCCGCCCAGATCTTCCACCTTGTCTCTGGGCGGCGCGAGCGGGTCGACCGGGCGCGGCTGGTGCGGGACGCCCTGGTCACGGCGGTCGCGGCCGCTTTCACGATGTGGCTCGTCGCGGGCGCCGGGTACGCGGCGGTGTACCAGGGTGTGCTGTTCCTGTTCGCCGGAGTCATCGTCTACGCGGTGATGGCGGCCCGCCGACAGAGGCGGCCTGGCGACGCCGTCGGCTGCTGATCGGACAGGACCGGTCATCCCGCGCATCTGTCGGCGGCACTCGCCTGCCATTCACGTCCCATCGCGCGAAACAGTGCCGGATACACCCCCAGGTACCGGAAGGGCTTGATACCGGTCATGTATGCGGTGCCGAACAGTCCGTTCGGCTTCACCAGGACGGCCATCTGACCGCGATAGTTACCGGCCCCATCCGGGACCCAGCCGAGGTGCATCACCGCGTGCACAGTCTGGTTGGCTGTCTCGGCCACCCACTCGTCATGCAGTTGGTAGACGGAGGTGAACGGCAGCGAACGCAGGTCAGGCCCCCGGGGACACTCCCGCAGGTCCGTCGGCAGCCGGTCGCGCAGCGTTCGCACCCGGCCGTCGGTGCCGGTGCCGGGCCTGTCCCAGCCGAACCACCTCCCGAGTGTCCAGCGGGCCGCGAAGAGCACGCGGTACGCGGGGGAGCGGGTCGTCCTCGTGTCGCCCCCGCCGTTCGCGATCTGGCGCACCAGGTGCGGGAGGTCGTCGGGACCGCCTGGTGTCGGAAGGTCCCACACGTCCTCGAGGTGGAAGTCATCGGCGATCTCGTGGATCCGCCAATGGCGGGACGTGTATGCGGTTTTGGGGAGTCTCATGAGCTGGCCCCTATCTATACGATGCCGTATAGAGAAGGCTAGACCAGGTTATACGCCCCCGTATAGAAGAGGATGGCGTGAGGGAACTCACTCGAAAGTGGCTCCTGAGGTAGCGCCCGTGACCGGCCCCCGCGAAGCCGGCAGGTGCACCGTCGGCCGGAACGACATACGGCCAGGCCGAGGCCCGCAGGATCGCGGAGGCATCGATCCGGTAGGGGCTGCGGCGAAGAACCGCCCGGCCTGAGCGTGGGAGAAGGAGCGAAGGCCGGGCTGGAGCCGTCCCCGAGGCCGAGTCGGCGACAGGGAACGGGGACTTACCCGGTGGCTGGCCGCGCCGTACGTGTCGTCGCTCGTACTGGACACCGGAATGCGGGTGTCCAACGCCAGGGCGAAGAAAACACTCGGTTGGAAGCCCGCGTACGCGACGTACCGGGACGGCCTGCGGGCGTCGGCATCGAGCTGACGTTTCCGCACGAAGTGGGGGTCCGGACCTGGGTCAGTAGGCCCAGGCCCGGAGGCGCGGCCCGCGCCGTGGGCGGATGGTGTCCGGTCTCGGACGCCCCAGCAGACGAAGACTTACATTCCCCCGGCATCCCTCATATCCATGTAGACATGTAGTAACACCCGTGTCGCGCCTCGATCTCCTCGATCCGGGTGCGGCCGGATCCGCTGCCTCAACTCGCGCGACAAGTCCCAGTTCCGGTACCCCTGAGCGCTGTTGATGAGAGCGGGCAGGGTTTGGCTTCGGCCTTCAGTGCCGCCCGGACTGCCGGCCGCGTCGCGGTGGAATCCTTCGGTCGGGGCTCTGTCAGTGGGGTGTGCGACGATCCGAGGCATGTTCGTCTCGTTGGAATCCCTGGTGCCCACCGCAGGTCCACATGCCTCGACCACCTACGCCGACTGGGTCGCCGTCCACGACCCGGAGGCGGTCGGGACCGCGCGCGAGCTGATCGAGGACATGCGTACCGAACTCGGCCGGTCCTGGACCAAACCCGGTCGGTTCGTCGACGCGATGGCGGTGCGGGCCCGGCGCCTGCCACCGGCACACCTGCCGTGGTTCTGGGACACCGTGGGTCACCGGTTGATCGGCTGCGGAAGCCGGCCCGGCGGGCGGGCCTACGCGGCGGCGCGGGCGGCTGAGGCAGAGCACGGGCTGCCGGTGGATCCTGGCTATCGCCGGGCCAACGCGCTGTTGTTCGCGACGGGCGGGGCCATGCCGGTCAAGGAGTTCGGGGCCCATCAGCGGTTCCTCGCCGAGACGTTGGAGCCGGCCGCCGCGCACACGGCCCTCGGCGCGTTCCTGACCGCGTGGGCGGACTCGCCGGCGGACCTGCCGGCAGATCTGGTGCGCCGGGTGCAGGCCTCCGCCAAGTCGGCCGGGCACGGGGACGAGGAAGTCGCGCGTGTGGTCGGCGAGATCCTGTCGGTCACGCGGAAGAAGTCGGTGCCGGACGCACTGTTGGACGCCGTCGGCCCGATCCTGGCGGCCCACCCGCCGACGGACACGACCGCCGCCGGGCTGGTGGAGGTCTTTCCGGACGGGGCGACCGACGGCGGGGCCTGGCTGCGGGTGCTGATCGGCTGCGGCGCGGCGGAGGCGATGGAAGCCGGGCGGGTAGTGCCCGAGGGAGGACTGCACCACTGGGTGGGGAAGTTCGTGCACATGTACCAGTACGCGGCGCAGCCCGGCGGCGGGGTCGCGCGGCAGCAACTGCCGATGGAATTCCTCGATCTGGTGGGCGGGTTGGGGCCAAGGCTACGGGCAGAGGGCACCCCGGTGACGGTGCACACGACCCGGCACCACTACCAGGGTTTCGACGCGGACCTGTTGGATGCCTGTCTGGCCGCTGGGGTGGCGGTTGTCGATCCCGGCCCGGAGATCCGGATGCGGTTCTGGGGTGAGCGGTCCCGGCGGGACCTGGCCGCGCTGGCCGCCGACCCGGTGTTCGGCCCTCGGTTGGAAGGCACCGTACACGCGGAGCTACTCCCGAGCTGGTCACCGGTGCGCCGACGCCGGTCCGGTTCGGCGGTGACCCTGCTGCCGGGCAACGAGGGCATCGCCCAGGAGGTCGCCGGGCGGGTCGGCAAGCTCGTGGAAACCATCGCGGGCGGCGGCATGGCGGGGGCCGAGGAGGCCGTCGCCGAATTGGAAGTCCTGTTGGACCGGCCGACGGTGGCGGCGCTCGGTGGGATCACCGAGGCCCTCGCCGAGGCGGGAGCGGCAGGCGCGCTGCGGCGCTCGCTGGCAGCTGGCCTGCCGGAGGAACTGGCATGGCCGGCCCTGGAGTCGGTGTATGCGGAGTTCGCCGAGAGCACGCGGAACGCGACAGGTGAGGGGCCCGAGGAAGCGGTGGGCGGGGCGCTGCCCGGGGTGGCGGGGGTGACCGCCACCTGGCCGGTGCTGACGGTGTTCGGGCGTGACCGCGCGGTCGCCGTCGCCCCTGAGGGCGTGCGGGGCTCCTGCCGGTTCGCGGTGCCCGACGACGCGACCATGTTCGCGGTCCACTATGTGGGCGGCTCCTTCCTGGTGAGTTGGACTCTCGCCCCGGATCCGTACCACTGCGACACCGCCGTCTGGGCGGATCGGCCCGACGAGCCGTTCACCCCGGACGAGGCGGGCGGCCTGGTGCCCTTCGGGGGCAGCCTGGATGGCGCGTACGGCTTCCAGTTCGAGACCGCCGACAGGGGCGGGCGGCACGGCGGCAAACGGGTGCTGCGCCCGGGCGGCAGGGAGGGAATCGACCGCGACGAGCTGCAACTCGGCGACGGCTCACGGATCTGGACCAACGCCGTCTTCGGGCGGCGGCCGTGGGAGGTGGTGGATCCGGTCACCGGGGACCCTCAGGGCGCGGGGGCGCTGCCGGACTTCCCGGGCCGCGCCCCTGATCCGGACGCGGATCCGTCCGAGGCCGGCATGTCCCTGGCCGTCGAGGCCCTGCAACTGGCGCCGCTGCCCGCCGGGCTGGTCGATTCCCCGCTGGGCAGCCGGGACGGGCTTGTCGGGACCCGAGTGCTGTTCCGCACCCGGCACCGCGACCACGCGCCCGACCACTTCCTGGTGGAGAGCGTGGACGGGCGCACGGCCCGGTTCGACATCGACCGGCCGGGGCAGGAGCCGTGGGCTCTGTGGGCGCCGCCTCAGGGCGCGGATCAGGACGTGATCCTCGCCGAGGCGGAGACCCGGACGGGCGTGCGCGCGTACGCCGCCGACGGGGGCCTGCTGTGGGAGCTGGACGGGCATCGATCGCCCCGGCACCCGCGGGCGAAGCCGGTCCGGCGGGTCACCGTTTCGGACGGCGTGGCCCTGCCGCCCGCCTTCTGGTATCTGCTGCGGACCCGGGACGCGGCCGGATCCAGGGCGCTACGGTCCGTGGGACGGGACACGGCCGAAGCGTTGCTGACGGCCGCCCGCACCGATGCCGAGACACTGCGCGCCGCCGTGGCACGGGAGTTGCCCGAGGTCACCGAACCGGTACTGGTCGAGGCGGTCGTCGCGGTGGCCGAGCGGGCCGCCCGGGTGGAGGAGCGCCGGCTCGCCCTGCACCGGCGGGTCACCCTCCTCGCGCAGGCACCGCCGGTCCTGCCGCGCCGGTCCGTTCCGGACACCGAGCTGATGCCCGCGTTGTTCGGGCTGGTCTCGGACGAGGATCGGGATCCGTGGCGGCGAAGCCCGGACGCGGCGCTGCCGGCGACGTTGAGCGCGCTGGTCGCCGACGGTGCCTGCCTGGCGGGGACCATCGTGGAGGAGGTGCGGCGGCTCTCGCCGCCTGCACCGCCGCGCGACTGGTCGCAGCTGATGGGTGCGATCGATGCCGCGGCCTGGCGAGCAGCGGTGGCACCGACCCCGGACGCGGCGCGCGCCGCCTTGGTGGCGCTACTGGACACCTGGGCCGACCTGCCGTTCGCCCGCGCGGGCCGGCGATGGTGGGTGGGCCGCACGTCCGCCGAGGTCCTGGACGGGCTGCGGGACGGAGGGATCGCGGTGGCGTCCGGTGCGGTGCGGGCTGGAGGCTCGGAGTGCTGGTTCGTGGCGGCGGCCGCCGAGGAACCGGAGGACGATCCGGTGCGGGTCGGGGTTCCACAGGCGCGGCTCGTCCGGGTGGAGCGGGACGACGCCGCCCGGCTGCGGTCCCTGGTGGCGGCGATCGAGGAGCACGGGCCGGTCCCGGTGCCGGAGGCGGCGGCCGCGCGCTTCGCCGAACTGACAGGCGTACGACGGGCTGTGGCCCGGCTCGTGGTGGCCGGTCTCGTCGGCCGCTCCGAGCAGGAGGAGCACCGAGCCCTGGTGCGCAAGGCCCCGTACAAGGCCACGGCGATGACGGCCGAGACCTACGACCGGCTGCTGGCGCGGCTCGGGAGCGCGGGCCAAAGGGCCGTCCTCGCAGCGGCTCTGCCCGCGGACCCGACCGAGCTGTGGCGGCCCGGAGGCGTCGAGGCGGCCGTGGAGCGAATGGCCGAGGTGTGGCGGGAGCTCTTGGGCGTCCTGACGGCCGTGCACGACGAGGCGGCCGACGCCTTGGAAGCCGAGCTGGGGCTGTCCGAGGTATGGGCCCGGCGGCTCGGGGGCGGGTACGGGGCCGCGGTGGACGCGACCGTCGAGGCGGTCGGCTGGGAGTTGGCGGGGACCCCGTACGGCACCGGGGTCGAGGTCCGGGCCGTGCCGCCGACGGTGACCGAGCTGCCCTACGGGACACGGGTAGGCCTCGACCTCCGGGCGATAGCGAGCGCGTTGGTGTGGGCATGGACCGACCGGCCCGTCGGTGACCCGGCAGTGGCCGGCGCGATGAAGCTCTACGAGCGGTTGAGGGCCGAACTGGACCGCCCGGAGCTGCTGATGGCGCTGCCCAGTGGGCGGATCAAGGACACCTCGGCCCGGATCGCGGAACGGTTCGGGCCCGAGCGGCTACCGGTGGCGACGGATCGGCGCAAGGAGAAGGACCCGGTTCCGGTGAACGCGTACGACTCCGGGCCACTGGTGGTGTGCACGCCCAGTGGCCTTGCCTTCCTCCGGCCCGCCGCGGTCGCCGACCCGGAGGTGTGGCGGCGGGTCCGGGACGTCACCGACCTGGCCGAGGAACTGGACCGAGTGGCACCACTGTTGGTCGGCGGCGGGCTGGACCGGATGATGCGCCGCGCCGAGTCGGGAGCGGTACCGGTCGGGGCGTACGAGGCGGATCCGCGGCAGTCCTGCCCGGAACTGGTTGCGCGAGCGGCGAAGGAGCTCGGGGTCGGTGCCGACGCGGCGGCACTGCACCTCCAATTGGCGACGCTGGCCGCACCCACCGACCGCAACGTGCGGCGGTGGAACGGCTGGTCGACCAAGCGGCACGCGGAGGTTCGGGCGGAACTGCTCGGCACAGGCGCGGTGGTGGAGGCCAAGCGCGCACGGGCGGGCCGAACCCTGTTCCTGCCCGGGGAGTGGACCGAACTCAAGGCCCCGCATCTGCCGCTGGAGGCCGCGAAACTGACACCACACGCGGTGCGCCCGCTGTGGCGCAACGAGATCCACTCCCCATTCGGGCGGGTGTTGCCCACGGCACCGCTGCACGAGATGTTCGCGGCAGCCTGGGACCGGGAGCGCGGCGGAACCGGTGGGACGGCCTGAGGCCCGACGCCGGCCTGCCGTCACCCGCCGGCTCTGTGGCCGCCCCGAGCGTCAGCCGCACTGCCAAGTGAGCATCGCGCGGTCGAAGCGGTGCTGGGCCAGGTCTTCGGGGCGGATGAGCCAGTAGAGGACACCACAGTCGCCCCACATCATGTCGGCGTCGTCGTCCGTGTCGAACTGCGCGAGCACCACCCAGCGCAGGGCCTCTTCCGGGATGCGGGGGTCGTCCCACGGAGGACTGGCCAGGGCGCCACGGGCCACCTCGAACTCCACCTCGTCCTGTATCGGGGTCGCGTAGCCGCCGATACGGTGCTCGGTGCCTTCGAAGAGGTTCCACAGTGCCTTCTCGAAGTCCTCGTGACGCACTGGGTGGTCGTCCGGCATCGGCGTGAACTCGCGGGAGACGGCCGGGTGCCGCGGCTGGGGTGCGGTGGTCTCCAGCCGTGCCGTCAGTCGCACTTCGCGGTAGGTCTGGATCTCCCGCGGCGCCGCCCGCTCGGCGACCGGCACATGCGCGGGTATGTACAGCACCCGTGCGCCCATCCAACTATCGGGATCACCCGGGTCGACCACTGCACAGCCGTCGTCAAGCTGCCCGTCGAAGTAGAAGAAGGCCAGGACGCCGTCTGTGGGCAGGGCGATGTCGAGGTCGGTGGAGGGGAGTTGGCCGCAGTCGAGTGAGGCGACGAATGCCAGGGGCCCGTGTCCCTCCCACACGGGCCACGGCTCGTCTTCCGGGAGCTGCGGCAGCCCGCCGAGTCGGCCGACGACGGGAGCCGCGTCTGTTCCGGTGTGTTTGTGCAGCCGTAGGCTCGGCCGCAGCAGACCGATCCACCGCTGCGCGATGTGCTCGGGCAGGTGAGTACGGGCGAGCAGACGAAGTCTGTCAGCAGGGTCCTGTGTCATGGCAGCGATCATGCGCTCCTGCACTGACAACACGGCGGCGCGGCCCCCTGTAACCTGTCGGATCCTCCCGCTTCCGCAGGCCGGCGTGGTGGAGGAGCAGTTGCGTCCGGCCGCCCTGTGGCCGGCCCCGCCCGGCCCGCGGCGGAGCGCGCGATAGCCGGACGGGGCCTTCGTCGTCGTACGGTGTGCCCTGGTCAGCGCCGCCCCAGCAGGAAGTCGAACACCGCCTGACGGCCGCTGTCGTCGGCCGCCCTGCTCTGCACCGAGTGGGCCGCACCCGGCACCACGACGGCCTGGGCCTGCGGAGTCAGTTTCTTCTGGTCGTACAGATATTCCAAGGGGGTGGACAGGTCCCGGTCCCCGCCGAGCAGCAGGACCGGTACGCCCGGAAGCCTGCGGTGCTGTGGCGGCAGCGGCGGCACCGGCGTACGCGGCCAGTGCAGGCAGCTGAGCATCGAGCCGAGGCCCGTCGCCGTGGCGGCGTCGAACGGACCGTAGTCTGCAGGTGTCAGCTCCGCGGCCGCCTTCTCCAGCGCCTCCTGGCGGCCGGACACCGGTGTGTCCGACGTGCCCCAGGGGTAGCGGCTGTCCAGGCACAGCGTGGAGGCGTGCAGCCCCTGGCTGAGCTCCTCGGCGCTTGCTGCGCTGCCCTGCCGCACGCCCGCGATCAGGCCCCGCAGCGGTCCGGGGTCACCGCTTGCCGCCTTGTGCAGAGCGTCGATCATCTCCGCGTAGTCCGGGTCCACGAACTCCCAGGTGGTCAGGGCATCGATCACATCGGCGCCGTTGTCGTACCTGCGCACCACCTCGGCCAGATCGGCCGCCGGGTCCGTGGTGCAGCCGGTCGCCCTGCAGGCCGCCGTCAGCACGCGCGGCGCCGCGCGCAGGGCGGCGCGGTCCATCGGGTCGTACCCCGTCTGCGGCACCACCGAGTCCAGGACCAGCCGTGCCACGTTCTGCGGGTGCGCCAGGGCATACCGCTCAGCGGTGTACGTGCCGTACGACACACCGTCGAGCGTCATCTTCCGTACGCCCAGCGCCTTGCGCAGCAGTTCGAGGTCGGCGACCGTGTCGGTGGTGCTGTAGTAGCGTCGCTCGGGACCGATGGCCGCGGCGCAGTCCGTGACCGCCCGGGCCGTGGGCGGCGTGAGGTCGGACGACCCCATTTCCTGCTGCAACTCAGGACATTGGAGCGCGCCGGCGCCGGTGCCACGCTGGTCGACCACGACAAGGCGGTAGTCCTTCAGCACCGGCCCCAGCAGCTTGCTCAGCCGTTCGACGAACGGCACGCCCGGCTGGCCCGGACCGCCGGTGAGGAAGAGCAGGACGCCCTTCGGGGCCCTCACGTTGTCCGCCACCGCAACCTTCAGACTCAGCCGGCCCGGCACACCGCCGTCGTGGTCGAGCGGGACGGTCAGCGTGGCGCAGGTGAAACCTCCAAGGCCGGGACAGGCCGCGGCGCCGGAGAGCCCCCCGTTCCCTCCGGCCCGTTCCGCGGCTGCCCCGTCCTGTGCCGCGGACGTGCACGTCCCCGACAGCACCAGCACGCTGACGGCGGCCAGCGCGGCCGCCCCCAGCGAAGCCGGTCTTCCACCCCTTTGCGCCTTGCGGCCCGCCCGGGTTCCTCGCATGCGCCACATTCCCCGTACCCCCGTATCCCCGATGCTGCGGGCATGCCGACGCTCCTGGTGCCCTGGCATCCCCATGTGCTCCGCGTTCCGTGCCGACACCAGGCTGGGCCGAACACACCTGCCAGTGCGAGCCTTCGTGCGAGGATTCGAGCACATTCGAAGGACTCGGGCAGCGACAGGGGAGCGCCGTGATCGAACTCATCGTGGACGCCGCCGGGTTGGCCCGCTCCCGCTTCGCCGTCTCACCGTTGCACGAGGTCACGGCGACCTTGCTCCCATGGGGCGTACGCCCGGCCCAGGACGCCGATCCCTGGATCGCGCGCGCCCGCCGCGTGCTACGTCGGGCGCGGTTACCGCTGCTGTCGGAGTTGGCCCTGGACAGCGGGGGCTATGTGCCCGACTTCCTCAGCCCGCATCCGTCCCGCCACTCGGCCTCGGTCGAGGAGGAACTGGAGCGGGTGCGCAACACCCCGCCCGATCGCGTTCTGAGTGAGCTGGAAGCGCTGCGTGACGGCCGCCCGACCAGCGGTCTGGCCGGTGCACAGCTCCCCCCTGAGGTGCGGCGGGCCATGGCACGCGGCGGCATGTATGTCGCCCGGCAGATCGCGGAGGAACTACGGCGCTACTGGGACCTGGCCTTCGCCCCGCACTGGGAGACCGCCAGGGCAGCCCTCGAAGCGGAGGTCGACCGGTGCGCCGGTGTACTGGCCCGCCACGGTGCGGCCGAGCTTTTCAACTCGTTGCATCCCGGCATCGCGTGGTCCGACGGCACGCTGCGCGTCGACAGCCGGTTCACCGTGCGACTCGCCGTGCCCCTGGTGATCGTGGTGCCGTCACTGGTGGCGGCACAGCCGGCGGTGGCGGTGGACCCTGTGCGCGGCGGATGCAGACCGCCCATGATGGCCTATCCCGTGCGTGACCGGGCCACCGCCGCGACACCTCCCTCCGTCGAGCTGGCCAGGCTGCTCGGCCCGACGCGCGCCGGACTGCTCACCGCGCTGGCATGCCCGGCCTCCACCACGCAGCTCGCCGAACGTCACTTCCTCAGCCCGGCCACCGTCTCCTACCACCTGGGTGTCCTGCACCGGGCGGGACTCGTCACCCGAGCCCGCTCCGGACGCGCGGTGCTCTATCGCCGTACCCCGGCAGGCTCCCGGCTGGCGGCAACCCACTAGGCATCGGCGGGCCAGCCGGCCACCCCAGGTGACCCGGTGACCCGACATGGCAGAGTGTGCTTGGTGGACTACTGCAGACCAGTGGAGCGCGACCCTGCTCCGGAAATTTACGGACGCCTCCGTGTGCAGACCGCCGATCTTGGTCCGGCCCTCTGGCTCACCGAGCGGGCCCCGGGGTACGGCGACTTCGGCACGGTGACAGGTGTGGCCGCGCCCGGATTCGCTGCCTACGCCCGAGTTCTGCACCCGGCTTCCCTGGGCGAGCAGCCGGTGCGATGGTCCGCGGTGGCTACGGCCTACGGGCGCGAGGTGGCGCCAGGCACAAACTGGCACGAGCTGATCGGGATGGATCGCGACTACCAGAACGCCTCCGAGTACGGCTTGCCCGGCGTCTGGGACGAGCATCCGGCTGAAGGCCCGACTCCGCCCGCTGTCGCCCAGGCCCTGATCCCGGTCCTGGCCCGGCACACCCGCACTCCCGAGCACTGTTGGTTCGGTCTGTGGAACGGCTACGGGCGGTGGGAATTCGACCGGTTTCCTTCCTTCGAGACACCTGGCAGGGAGGAGGTGTTGCTCGCCGGAACGCTGATCGATGCCGTCTCGCCGGTGTCCCTGGAGGAGTTCGCCGAGCTGCCCGACCTCTGGTGGCCGCAGGACCGTGCCTGGTGTCTCGGCGGTGACGTGGACCTCGTAAGCACCTATGTCGGCGGATCCCCGGCGCTGATCGCCGAACTGCTGGCCGCTCCCGAGTTGGAGGTACACCCGGTGGCGCCCGAAGACGCAGTCGGCTGAGGCCCACCCGGAGATCTCGGCACGCAGCTTGCCGCCCCTACGCCGGGCCGTCAGGTGCACAGGGGTGCAAGCACGGAGCCGAAACGTCGGTTCCTGTGCCTGCGGTCATGTGCTGTGCGGCTGCGCGAGGGTGTACCTCACTGATCGCTGTTGCTTGTGGCGCCGGATCCGCCCCTTTGCGACGAGTGACTCGAGGGCGTTGCGAACGACCTGCGGGGTGGGCGAGCGGTCCGGGTGCTTCTCGATGAGTTCGTCTCGCAGTTGCTGCGCCAGGCGTGCCTCGTCATGGGTGGCGAGCAGGTCCATCGTGGACCCCAACAGCAGTGGCCGATGTCGATCGCGGACGGCCGCGCACGTGCCCGTCGCCGACGGGCTCACTGGAAGGCCACCCGGCCCGCCCTGGCGACGTGTGCGAACGCCGCGTGCGGCCAGCCCACTCGCGGACACGCTGCCTGCACGCACTGCGGAGCCACCGAGGAGCTTCGCGATCGAGGTGACGGTGTTCTCCGGGCGGACAAGCAGGTCGCGGGCGTGACGTACCTGCTCCTCCGTCATCGCCGGCGGGCGGCCGAGTCTGGCACCGCGGGCACGAGCAGCGTCCAGGCCCTCGTTGGTGCCCGGCACGATGAGCTCGCGGATGGACTCCGCCAGGGCCGCGAGCACGTGGAAGACCAGGCGTCCGCCGGGCGTGGTCGTGTCGAGCGCCTCATGCAGCGAGGTGAAACCGACGCCACGCTTGCGCAGACCGGACACGATCGCGATGAGATCCTGGATGGAACGGCCGAGCCGGTCCAGCGACGGGACAATGAGGGTGTCACCCTCGCGCAGGTAGTCGAGGGCCTTCCATAATTCCTCGCGTCGGCGTTCTTGCCGGACTTCTTGGCGGCGAAGATCCGGATGCACCCTCCGGTGAGTGCGTGGATCTGCCGGTCGAGCAACTGCCCTTTGGTGGACACGTGTGCGTATCCCACGAGGCCGCCGGTCCGCGCGGCCGGAACAGGGGCGAGGAGATCGGCGGTGTCGTCGTCCTGCGGTGGCTGTGCCTGCCAGACCGTACAGAAAACGATGCCCCTCAAGTTCTTGAGCACGTCGACCTTTTGACACCGTTTTGTGGGCATGATCCGGTGCCGATCCGCCCGTGAGCCCTCGCTTCCGATCTTGGTCGCGTCGTCGTGGGTATTCCCGTGCAGTGACCGTCCCCCTGGTCGCCCCTCGCTTGTTCGTGAACGGCCTCGTACCAACATGCCCTTGGTGGGGCGGCCTCGGAGGAGGACGTACGGCATCAGGCTCTGAGAAACGCCAGCACCGCCAGGACCCGGCGATGCCCGTCCGTGTAGACCGGCAGATCGAGTTTATTGAAGATGCTGCCGATGTGTTTGTTGATGGCGGCTTCGCTGACGAACAAGTGCGCCGCCAGGTTCGCGTTGGACCGCCCTTCCGCCATCAGGCTCAGCACCTCCTTCTCGCGGGCGCTGAGCCGCTCCAGCGGATCGGGACGGAGCTTGACGAGCTGGTGGATCACCTCGGGATCCACCACGGTCCCGCCGGCTGCGACGCGGTCGAGCGCCGACATGAAGTCGGCGACCGCGCCGACCCGTTCCTTCAGCAGGTAGCCCACCGCGGCGCCGTTGCATGAGTCGAGCAGCCGGATGGCGTACGACCGCTCGACGTACTGGCTGAGCACCAGGATCGGCAGCCCCTTGTACGACTCGCGCAGGCCGACGGCCGCACGCAGCCCGTCGTCCCCGTTTGAGGGCGGCATCCGTACGTCCGTGATCACCAGGTCCGGCCGGTACCGGTGGACGGCCTCGACGAGCGCCTCGGCGTCGCCCACCGCGGCGAGCGTCTCGTGCCCGAACCGCTGGAGCAGGCCGACCAGTCCTTCACGCAGCAGGACCGCATCCTCCGCGAGGATCACACGAAGTGGCATGGAATCTCCACGTGCAGCAGGGTCGGGCCACCCAGCGGGCTGGATACCCGCACACGGCCGTCCAGGGCGGTCAGTCGATCGGCCAGGCCGGTCAACCCCGTGCCGGAGGCAGGATCCGCGCCGCCGAGTCCGTCGTCCGTGATCTCCAGGACCAACAAGTCGGAATGGCATCGGCCGTGCACTTTGGCGCTCCGGGCGCCGCTGTGTCGCGCAATATTGGTCATGGCCTCGTTGATCAGGAAGTACACGTTGGTCTCCAGCTGCCGGGGAAGTCGTCCCGGCAGCCGGAGATCGACGGTGACCGGAATGGGGAAACGGCTCGCATGGTCCTCGACCGCGGCGACGAGGCCGTGGTCCGCGAGAACTGGGGGGTTGAGCCCTCGGATCAGACTGCGCAACTCCTGGTGGGCGAAAGAGAGTTGATTTTCGGCCTCGGTAAGCTGGGCGACGAGCGGGGACCCTTCGGGAACGTCCAGCCGCATCAGACCGAGAGTCATCCCGAGCGCCACCAGTCGTTGCTGCGCGCCGTCGTGCAGGTCGCGCTCGATGCGTACGCGCTCCGCGTCGAAGGAGTCGATGAGCCGGACCCGCGACGCGTGCACCTCTTGCAGCGACTCCCCGAGTTCCTCGTCGCGGGGGGCGAGGACGGTCCGGGCGAGCGCCGCGCGCGCACCGGCCCACGATGTCACGGTGTACGGCGAGGCTAGCAGCACGATGACGCCGAAGACCGCCCACGGCCAGGTGGTCCTGTCGGCCGACTCGAAGGTCAGCGCAGGCAGGCCGAAGGAGAAGGCGAGCACCAGCAGATCCAGCCACCACAGCGCCGCCGCGGAGATGAGCGTGAAATGCAGCTCGCGCCAGGTGACCTGTTCGGTCAGACGGGTCGACGCCCAGGCGCGCAGCCCGGGCTCCTCCATACGCCGGTGCGGGTTCGGCATCGCATCGAGGTCGACGAGCCGCAGCCGGCGCCGCTCGACCGCCGCCACAGCGATCGAGGACAGGACGACGCCGACCAGGGGCGCCACACCGACCAGAACCACCAACAGGATCAGCCCGGCCACAAGCCCGGTCACGAACACCGCCACGGCCGCAGCGCCGACCACGACACCGGTGGCCAGATACGCGAGTGACCGCCACGGCCAACTGGAGGCCAAGAAGCTCAGAGGACGCTGAGCCATCGCCTGCCAAGCCGTTCTGGGACGCATGAGGCAACGGTATGTCAGGCGACTGTTTCACCGCAGTAGAGCTAGTTCTACCCGTGAAGTAGAGCGCAGATCAATGTGGTGCACTGGGCCGCTCCGCTGGAATCGACCCCGTGACCACTACTAGGCAGGCACCCGCATCGGACGCGGTTCAACTGCAGACCGTCCGGAAGATCTACAGGGCCGGCGACCGCTCGGTCGCCGCGCTGGACAGCGTCTCCATCGGTTTTCCGCGCGGGACGTTCACCGCCATCATGGGCCCGTCCGGCTCCGGGAAGTCCACGCTGCTGCAGTGTGCGGCTGGCCTGGACCGGCCCACCGAGGGGCGGGTGATGCTGGCTGGCGTCGACATCGGCCAGGAGAACGAGAAGGAGCGCACAAAACTGCGGCGGGACCGCATCGGCTTCGTGTTCCAGGCCTTCAACCTGGTCGAATCGCTCACCGCGGCGCAGAACGTGGAGCTTCCGTCCCGTTTCGCCGGCCGCCGGGTCAGCCGCGAGCAGGTGGACTCCGCGCTCGCCGCAGTCGGCCTGGCGGAGCGGGCCGGCCATCGGCCCAGCGAGCTGTCCGGTGGTCAGCAGCAGCGCGTCGCGCTCGCCCGCGCCCTCGTGACCCGGCCGGACGTGCTGTTCGCGGACGAGCCCACCGGTGCCCTGGACACCACCACCTCGCGTGAGGTGCTGCAGATGATGCGCCTGCTGGTCGACAAGGAGGGGCAGACCACCCTCATGGTCACCCACGATCCGGTGGCCGCCGCGGTCGCCGATATGGTCGTATTCCTCAAGGACGGCCGCATCGCCGACCAGATCACCCTCAGCCGTAACGCCGACGGCCGCAACGCGGCCTCGATCGCGGCGCACATGGCCGGCCTGGAGGCGTGATGCTGGTCTTCGCGAACGTCCGCGAGCGCTGGACCAGCTTCCTGGCTGCCTTCGTCGCGGTACTGGTGGGCGTGGCACTCATCACCACCACCCTGATCATCTACGACTCCTACCGCCCCAAGGTCCAGTCCCGGCTGTCAGCGGCCAACGTGCTCGCCATCCCCGCCCAGGCGGTCAACCAGGCCCGGACCCCGCAGGACCGGATGCCGTGGAGCACCGACGAGGCCCGGCCGCTGATCGACTCGCTGGGCGCGGTGCAGGGCGTGGCCTCCGTGGTGGTAGACCGCTCCTTCTACGCGCAGGCGTTCCTCGACGACAAGCCGGTCGAGGACGAGGGCGCCCTGGTGGCGGGGCACGGCTGGTCGAGCGCACGGCTCGCGCCATACGTGCTCGTCACCGGACGGGCACCGGCCGCCGCCGACGAGGTCGTCGTGGACCGGGCGCTCGGCGTATCCGCGGGAAAGAAGCTCACTGTCAACATCACCAAGGGGCGTACCGAATTCCGTGTGGTCGGTACCGTCGACGGGCCGGGCTACTACTTCACCGAAGACTTCGCCGCGCGCCAGGAGCCGGGTGTCGGTGCCATCGCGCTCCTCGCCGACAAGGGCACGTCCGCCGACGACATCAAGGCGAGGGCCGCCGGCGTCGTCGGCGACAGGGGCAGCGTGGTCTCCGGCGAGAGCCGCTCCGCGCTCCAGCCGGAGTACGTGGAGCACAAGCGGTTCCTCGGCACCCAGCTCATCGGAGCCATGGCGACGCTCGGTCTGTTCACCACAGTGTTCGTGGTCGCGTCCATGCTGGTCCTGGCAACCGGGCTGCGGCGCCAGGAGATCGGCCTGCTACGCATGATCGGTGCGTCTCCGCGCCAGGTGTGCCGGATGATCCTGGGCGAGGCGGGCCTCATCGGTCTGCTGGGCGCGCTGGCCGGCTGCCTGGTGGGTGTCGCCGCCGCGCCGCTGCTCGGCAACATCCTGCAGGGCCTCGACGTGACGCCGCCCGAGCTCTCCGTGCGGGTAGCGATGTGGCCGCTGTTCACGGCGGCCACGATCGGTGTCGGCGTCAGTGTCCTGGGAGCCTGGTCGGCCGGCCGGATGGCCGCGCGGGTGGCGCCGATCGAGGCGCTGCTGGACAGCCGGGCGAACAGCAGGACGATGAGCCGCTCCCGCTGGATCGGCGGCCTGATCGTGCTCGGCCTCGGTGTGGTGCTCGCGATCGGGACCGCCACGGCTGGCGCCGACACCCGGATCAACGTGGCGATCTTCGCAACGATGGTGCTCATCGTGGCAGCGGCGCTGCTCGCACCGGTGTTCGTCGGCCCCCTAGGGTGGGCGCTCACCACGCCGTTCAAGAGGCTTGGTTCGGCCGCTCCGCTTCTGGTACGGGCGGAGCTGAGCGCCAACTCCCGCCGGGCCGCGTCACTCGCCGCCCCGGTGATCGCGGCGGTCGGATTCGCCGTCCTGCTCAGCGGCATGGTCGAGACGATGCACGTGGCGTACCCGGCGGGTGACGCGCTCAAGCTCACGGGACAGGTCATCGTGACGTCGTACAAGACCCCGGGCAACACCGACGAGGTGGTCTCCGCCAACCCGGTGGGCAAGGCCGCGCTGCCGACCCGGGCCTTCGTCCGCGACAAGGACGGCACGCTCACCGTCATCGATGCGCTTGGCTCGCGCGACGCCCGCTGGAATAAGCCGGGCCAGGCGGTGCTCGGCGAGAAGATGGCGGACTTCCTCGGAGTGAAGGCGGGTGACGAGCACGCGGTGAGGTTCGCCGACGGCGCCACGGTAATGGTGCGCATCGCCCAGGTCCTGCCGGACGACCCCGCCCGAGGCGATTTCGTGATGTCCCGTCAGCTAGTGCGCGAGCATGACCCGGCAGCGCTCACCGACGACATCTTCGTTCCGATGAAGTCGAAGCCCACCTCGGTCGTTCCCGGCACCGCGGTGCACGACGCGGTGCGGTTCGCGCTCGACGACTACGCCACCGACTCGAAGCTGACCGACAGCCTCGCCGTCATGCTGATCGTCATCGCCGTCGGCTACAGCGGGATCGCCGTCGCCAACAGCATGGCCATGACCGCGCACGGTCGGCGCCGCGACTTCGCCGTGATGAAGTCGGCCGGCGGCACGATACGGCAGCTACTGCTGTTCTCCGTTGCTGAAACCGCCCTCGTTGTCGCGGTCGGCGCGGCACTCGGCGTCCTGGTGACCTTGGGCCCGCTGGCCGGCATGGCGTCCGGACTGTCCCAAGCGACCTCCACGAAGGTCGGGCTGCACCTGAACCTGTCCACCATCGCCGCGGTGATCCTCGGCTCCCTCGTGCTGGCGATCGCGGCGAGCGTGGTCGTCACGTGGCGGACTATGCGTCGGGCGACAACGTAGAACGGCAGCACGTGAGACATAGGCCGGGGCCTGGCGTCCGGTTCATCCAGGATGCCTCGTTCTTGATCCTGCGCAGGGCATCAGCAGTTCCACCAGCGTGTCTGTGATCTCTCGGTCCCGATCGTGCAGCAGCGCAGCCATCAACGTCACCCGCAAGCGTGGCCCGTACCCCTTTGGACCTGGACAACCTGGTCGAGCAGTCGTCGATCGTCCTCTCGGGGCTTCGCCCCGCGCAGCCGTACGACCCCGGATCAGCCGCGCGTCCCGGCAGCCGTGCCCGCGCCGTCCTTCCGCTTCGGGTCGGAGTCGAGCCGGATCGTGCGCCCCTGCCAGCGTCCCCGCAGCCAGCGGTCGTGGCTGGCCAGCACGATCGCACCGGGACCGCTGCCCAGCGCCGCCTCCAGCTCGTCGCACAGACGCGGTGACAGATGGTTGGTGGGTTCGTCGAGCAGCAGCAACTGCGGTGGTCGCGCCACCAGCAGCGCCAGGGCGAGCCGCCGACGCTGCCCGACCGAGAGCTGACCGACCGGCTTGTCCAAGTCCGCCTCGTGCATCAGGCCCAGCGAGCTCAGCGGCACCGCCTCCGCCCGTTCGACGCCCAGCACCAGCTCATAGGTATCCCGGACGATCCGGTCCGGCCGGTCGAAGACGGTGTCCTGGGCGAGCAGCCCCACCGTCAGCCCTTGTCGCCGCCGCACCTCGCCCTCGGGCGCGAGCCGCCCCGCAAGCACGGCCAGCAGGGTCGATTTCCCGGCTCCGTTCCCCCCGGTGACCAGCAGACGGTCGGTCGCCGACACCTCCGCACTCACCGGCGGGAGTCGGCCCGGCACCTGCACAGCCTGCAGTGACACCAGGGGGTCGTCGCCCTCCGCCGCCGGTGCGGCCAGCGCCGTGCTCTCGAACCGCAGCGGCCTCGGCGGCTCAGCGACCCGGGAACGCTCCAGCTCCTCCAGCCTGCGGCCGGCATTGCGCACCCGCCGGGAGATCTGGCTCTGCACCCGGCCGGCCCGGTGACCGTAGCCCATCTTCTCGTTGTCGCGCGGCCCTCGGTCCGGAGCCACCCGGCGCGCGGTTACCCCGGCCGACACCCGCAGCGCCGCCAGTTCCTCCTGCTCCTCGGCCCAGCGCCGTTCCCAGCGTTGCCGCTCCGCACGTTTCTCGGTCAGGTAGGCGCTGTAGTTGCCGCCGTAGCGGATCGGGCCGTCCATCGCGGGGTCGAGGTCGACCAGATCCGTGCACACGGCGTCCAGGAAGGCCCGGTCGTGACTGGCCACCACGACGACCCCGGGCAGGCCGCGCACCTGCTCCTCGACGAAGGCGGCGGCGTCGTCGTCGAGGTGGTTGGTCGGTTCGTCCAGCAGCAGCGCGGAGGGCCGCCGGACCAGCAGCGCGGCCAGCGCCAGCCGGCCGCGCTGCCCGCCGGACAGCGATCCGAGCGTCCGGTCGTGCCCGAAGGCGCCAAGCCCCAGGCCGTCGAGTACGAGCGCGGCGCGCCGGTCGGCGTCCCAGGCCTCCCGCTCCTGGGCCTGCTCGAGCCGGAGGCCGTACGCGTCGAGCAGCCCGAAGTACTCGGGCGCGTCCTGCGAGGTCCGCGCGAGCCGATCAGTGAGCCGTTCCAACTCAGCGAGGTCCTCCCTGGCCTCGCGCAGGGCGTCGTCGAGTACTCCGGTGATCGTCGCGTCCGCCTCGTACGGCATCTCCTGCTGCAGAAAGCCCAGGTCGGGCGGACGTGTGACGCTGCCGGCATCGGGCTCGTCCATCCCGGCCAGCAGACGCAGCAGGGTCGACTTGCCGACACCGTTCTCCCCGATCAGCCCGATACGGTGCCCGGGGGAGGCGGTCAGAGAGATGCCATCGAGCACCCTTCGCGCACCGTGGACGCGGACGAGGTCGTGGGCCAGCAGGGCCGGCTGAGGCATGGGGATCCTCCCAATGTGATCGGTACTCGGCCCGCCGGGCAGATGCCTCGGACACGGGCCAGGTCGACACGTCGGCGGCTCACACCTCGGGCGCTCCCGTCTCCTTGAGCTCGCCGTCGGCCAGTCGCAGCCACCGGTTCACGCCGATCTCACGCAGGAACCGTTCGTCGTGACTGACCACCACGAAGGCTCCCTGGTAGGAGTTCAGGGCACTCTCCAACTGGCCCGTGCTGACCAGGTCGAGGTTGTTCGTAGGCTCGTCCAGGAGCAGCAGGTGCGGTGCCGGTTCCGCGCACAGCACGCAGGCCAGGGTGGCGCGCAGCCGCTCGCCGCCGGACAGTACCCCGACGGGGAGGTGGGCGCGGGCCCCGCGGAAGAGGAAGCGGGCGAGCAGGTTCATCCGCTCGGCCTCCGGCCGCTCCGGGGCGTAGTCGGCGAAGTTCTCGGCGACGGTACGGTCCAGGTCCAGCAGGTCGAGGCGCTGCGAGAGGTAGGCGATGCGGCCGTCGGCCCGCTTGATCTCGCCGCCCTCCGGAGTCAGGTCGCCGTTGAGCAGACGCAGCAGCGTGCTCTTGCCGGCACCGTTGGGACCGGTCAGCGCGATGCGCTCAGGGCCGCGGATGGTCAGGTCGACACCCTGCTCGGCGAACACGTTCCTGTCGCCGAGCCGGACGCGGAGCTGCTCTCCGAGGAACAGGTTCCGTCCGGCGGGCACGTTGGTGTCCGGCAGGTCCAGCGTGATGCGTTGCTCCTCGCGCAGCGCACGCCCGGCCTCGTCCAGCCGGGCCTTCGCGTCGCTGACCCTGTTGGCGTGCATCTGGCCTGCACGGCCCGCGGACTCCTGTGCGCCCCGCTTCATGTTGCCGGCGAAGATGCGCGGCAGACCGGCGTTCTTCAGATTGCGGGCGGCGTTGCTCTGTCGGCGTTCGGCGCGTTCGCGGGCCTGCTGCATCTCCCGTTTTTCCCGCTTGAGCTCCTGCTCGGCGTTGCGGACGTTCTTCTCGGCGACCTCCTGCTCGGCCCGCACGGTCTCCTCGTACTCGGTGAAGTTCCCTCCGTAGAAACGGAGTTCACCCCGACCGAGTTCGGCGATGCGCTCCATGCGGTCGAGCAGGGCGCGGTCGTGACTGACCAGGAGCAGGCAGCCCTTGAAGTCCTCCAACACGGCGTAGAGCTTGTGTCGGGCCTCGAGATCGAGGTTGTTGGTGGGCTCGTCGAGCAGCAGCACGTCCGGCCGCTTCAGCAACTGGGCGGCGAGACCGAGGGAGATGACCTGGCCGCCACTGAGGGTGCTCAGGCTGCGGTCCAGGGTGAGGTCGGCCAGACCGAGGCGGTCCAGCTGGGCGCGGGTGCGCTCCTCGATGTCCCAGTCGTCGCCGATGGTGGTGAAGTGTTTCTCGTCGACGTCCCCGGATTCCACGGCGTCGATGGCCTGGATGATCGGGGCGACGCCCAGCACTTCGGCGACTGTGAGATCTCCGGTCAGGGGCAGGCTCTGCGGGAGGTAGCCGAGGGTCCCGGCAACGGAGATCGACCCGGCACCGGGACGCAGTTCACCGGCGATGAGCTTGAGCAGAGTGCTCTTGCCGGTGCCGTTGGGCGCGACGAGGCCGGTGCGGCCGGTGCCGACAGTGAAGGACAGGTCCTGGAAGACGGGAGTGTCGTCAAGCCAGGTGAAGGACAGGTTCGAGCAGACGACGGAAGCGTCGGACATGGAGGTGACCTCGTTGGAAGAGGGGCAGGAATGACACTTCTGCCCCGGCAGCAGACAAGGAGAAAGAGGAGACGACAGCGAGACCACATCGGCGGCGCTTCCACGCACGGCCGGTGGCCTGTCGGGTCCGGGTATCACCCGGAGATGTCGTCGTCCACCACCATGTCTGGGCTCCTCAACGAAAGATCAATGTCCGTACCAGCCTAACAGCAGGCACGTTGGACCTGGGACCGATCGGGTCAACGGGTGAGCCTGCTTGCGGTACTCGCCCGCGCGACAGCATTCCGGCGGCCCGGATTCGGGTGCCCTCCCGCCCCGGTCGCACGGGTGCGACATGGCATGACGGCGACCGGGGCGTAAGGCGAGAGCGTCCGCGTGGTCCGGCGCCTCGTATCGGCCGGAGCGCGCCATGGGGGAGTGGTCAAGCCACCCCTTGGGGCGGCGGCAAGTCGACTCAGTCGGTGATGATCCTTCGTAACTTGATGTAACCCGTCGAACAAGCTAGTCCTTGGCTGTCAGCCGCGGCCGGGGTGTTGCATCTTCGCGAGTCACTGGTCAGTATGGTTACGTGAATCATGCTTTTCCCTGTGGGACGCTCCCTCTCGACTTCGTCGGTACGCTGCGTGCGCGGCGCAACGCCGAGCCGATGGAGAAGCTCGCCTCTCCTGAGCTGCTCGATGACTGGTTCGTGGAGTCCGGAATGCTCGATCTGGCGCCCGGCGCCAACGAGGCCGACCTCGCCATCGCCCTGGAGCTGCGCGAAGCGATCTACGACTTGGTCGCGGCCCGCCTCGCGGGCCGGCCGCTGCCTGCCGAGGCGGTTGCCGAGGTGAACCTGCAGGCGTCAGGCCTGCCGGTGACGCTGCGGCTGGGTCCCGACGGCACGACCCGCACCGGCTCGGCTTCACAGGGGCTCGCGGCTCTCGCTCGTGAGACGGTCGAGATTCTCGGTGGCGACGAAGAGGCGCTGCTGCGCGAGTGCGCCCGGCCCGAGTGCACGCAGGTCTACCTCGACCGCTCGCGTGGCCACCGGCGGGAGTGGTGCGCCATGAGGACCTGTGGCAACAGGGTCAAGGCCGCCGCCTACCGGGCACGCCAGCACAGCGCGAAGAGCTGACGGTTCGGATGCCGACGGCCGGTCGGGCGTCGGACGGGGCGTGTGGGCCACCCCATGCGTTCCCGCAGGCGGTGCGGGTGAGCCGGGTGCACGTCGAGGATTCAACGAGTAGAGGAAGGTGACCGCGATGGTCGGCAGTGAAGCGAAGGCCGTACTGGCAGGCGGCTGCTTCTGGGGCATGCAGGAACTGATTCGGAAGCAGCCGGGTGTACTGACCACGCGGGTGGGGTACAGCGGCGGTGACCTCCCCGACCCGACGTACCGCCACCACGAAGGGCACGCCGAGGCGATCGAGATCACCTTCGACCCGGCTGTGACCGACTACCGGGCCATCCTGGAACTCTTCTTCCAGATCCATGATCCGACCACGAAGAACCGACAGGGCAACGACATCGGCGACAGCTACCGCTCAGCCATCTTCTACCTCGACGACGAGCAGCGGCGCGTGGCCGAGGACACCATCGCCGACGTCGACACGTCGGGGCTGTGGCCGGGGCCGGTGGTCACCGAGGTCACGCAGGCCGGGCCGTTCTGGGAAGCCGAGCCGGAACACCAGGACTACCTGCAGCGCTACCCGAACGGTTACACCTGCCACTTCCCGCGCCCGAACTGGCGGCTGCCGAAGCGCTCGGGGTCCTGACCGGTACGGGGTCCGTCGCACCGAACTACTGGAGACGGTGAGACTGGGTCTCAGACCGTCCGGCTGATCCCGGACGGTCTGTCGCCGAACTCTCGGCCAGGGGGGCACGCCCGAATGTACCGGTTCTGTCACTGAACGCCTCTGATCTCCCCTCCGTTGCTCTGCAGTGTCCGGCGCGTGCTAAGCAATACGGCGTCACAGGCACGCGGGCGTCCCACGGGGGTACGTCGTGGGCCAGTCGTTCCGGCCCGTGAGGGCCACAGGGGGAGAGGCGTCACCGATGAACCGCACTCGTATGACCATCGCAGCCCTGACTGCCACCGGAGTCGTCACCGCGGCTCAGCTGGGCCTGGCCGGAGCCGCCTCCGCGGCGACCACCGTCACGCCGAAGAGTACGGGCTGCCCGATCAGCATCGTCTACCCGTCCCGGTTCTACGTGGACCACAACGGCTGGGTGACGAACGGCGGACTGTACTTCGGCATCAAGAGCAAGTCCAGCAAGAGCTTCAAGAAGGTCACCTTCACGGTCACCAACGTGAAGAACCTCCGGTTCGGCTCGGCGACGGCCAAGGGGGGCAAGATCAGCCACAAGACGTCGCAGACCGTGTCGGTCTACTCCTCGACCGTCAAGAGCAAGGCCAGTCTCGGCTTCAAGGTCCGGACGCACCTGCTGAGCACCAAGAGCTACAAGCTGAAGATCACCCTGCACGGCTCCGGCTGGAACTGCGCGGTCAACCAGGGAACGTGGGGCTCGCGCTGATGTCCGTACGGTTGTGAACCGCTTCGGCACAGGTGCACCGGCCCTTGGGGATGCTGCTGGTTGACTCGGGGCACGCACCTCCCTCCGCCCCGCCGGCTTTCTTCAGGCGGGGCGGACGGTTTCCAGATATCGTGCACCCGTTTCGGGGGTGTCTGCCCTTGTGTTCGATTCATGGGATCAGCCGGGCCGACTGAGCCGCCAGGATGCCAGTACGCCTGAGCAGCTCCGGGCCGTCAGCGGTCCTTGACGGTGACGCCGAGAGCCTGCGCGAACGCGGGCGCGAGGTACATGAGTTGACTGTTGTCGATCGTCGCACCCCTCAGTGACTCGATACCCTCGCAGATCTCCAAGGCCGCCGCGCCGCGCAGATCGACGTTCGTCAGTCGGGCCTTGCCGAGCCGTACCCCGCTCAACGACGAGCCTGGGAACGTGACGTTCGTGAGCGTCGCGCCACCGAAGTCGACGTCCCGCAGGAGGCAGTCCACGAACCGCACCTGCCGCATGTCGGCAGTGCGCCAGTTCACCGAGTCGAACTTGCAGTTGAAGAAGTTCACCCGGCACAACTTGGCGCGGAAGGCCTCCACCCCGGCCAGGGCGCTGGAGACGACCTCGGAGTCCAGCCAGTCGGTCTCCGCCAGGTCGGTGGCCACCCAGCGCACGTTGTGGAACCACACCTCGTTGAACCGGGCGCGCCGCATCCGCCCGCCGTCGAACGTCACGGATGAGAAGGCGGACTCGGTGAATCGCGCGCTGCCGGCGTCGGCCTCCTCGAAAGTGTTGCCGTCGGCATGGATGGTGTCGTAGTCGCCCTCCCACTCCAGATCGCCGCGCAGCGGTTCCAGGTAGCTCGCGTAGGGCAGATCAGCGAGTTCGCGGGGCGTGGCGGGCACGGTGGACCTCACAGGTATCGAAGACGGCGCATGGCATCGGTCGAGCACGGTGACCGCCTTACCTCGCCGACCCACTGCAGGGGGCCTCGACCCTATCGGTGCGCCCTGGTCGGTCACGTTCCGTAGCGTGTATCTGCAGGGGCCGGATGGTGCGGACGAGTCGAACGCCATGCTGCTGCACGTGGCCACGTGGCAGCTCACCCCCGGGCACTTCCTCGGATCATGCCCCCCGACCGGGAGCTGTAGCCGCATGGTTTGAGTTCTCCCTGTGAGCCTCGCCTACCGGGCGGTCACTCGCTCTGGCCTCACGCGCGGGGTGCCTGCCGGACGTTCTTTCCCCACCTTGCTGAGGCCTCTGCCAGACAGTGCGAGCACAAGGGATTGCCACCGCGGCCGTACCGATGAGTCTTCCGCTGGCACTTCGCGCACAGGCCGACCTCGTCGCTACGGCAGGTCAGAACCGAGGGGTCGGCCTCCTTGGGCGGAGGTACGGGAGTCGTCATCGCAATGTCCTGTTCCAGGCGAAAAGCTGTTCTCGCCCGGAATAAGAATAGAACATGCTTCTGGGTGAGGTGTCCGTCTGCCGCACGGGTGCTCACCCAACCGGTGCACCGGACGGACGAACGGAGCCGGGCGCCGAGCCCTACTCGGCGCTCTGCGGACATGCCCGGTCGGGCACAGGCACGCGCTGATGGAGGGTGGGGTGTGACGCGTGCGGAAGTACGCGGGTTCACCCAGGGTGACTGAGGTGCTGAGGTCTCCACCGGCCTTCGCCAAATCGCTTGGTTCGGCCAACCCTGCGACCGAGAATCGCCTGATGAGCTATGAGCAGATAACTGCCGATCAACAGCGGCGGCGCGCAGCCCGCAAGGCCTGCAAACGGTTTCTCTCGGGCGGGCGCCTCCTCAGCATCCGGGAGCGGCTCACCGCACTCGCCGCTTTGGACGGACTGGATGTCGATCCCGACTTCTATGGCAGTGACGGGCCGGTGCGGCGGCTGGAGGAGCGGACCGCCACGCTGCTGGGCACCGAGGATGCGGTCGTCTTCCCCACCGGCACCATGGCCCAGCAGGTCGCGCTGCGCTACGGCGTCGAGTTGACCGGCCGTCAGTCCATCGCGTTGCACCCGCTCAGCCACCTGGAGCGACACGAGCGGCACGCCTACACGCAGCTCACCGGCCTGCGCGGCCTGTGGCCCACCACCGAGCAGCGGCAGCCGACCGCCGAGGAACTCGCTTCGCTGGGCGAGCCATTCGGCACCCTGGCGATCGAACTCCCGCTTCGTGACCCCGGTTACCTGCTGCCGAGCTGGGAAGAGCTGGTGGAACTCACCGCGGCGGCCCGCGCGGCCGGCGCTCGGGTGCACTTCGACGGCGCTCGGCTATGGAACACAACCACCCATTTCGGCAGGCCACTTGACGAGATCTCGGCGCTCTCCGACAGTGTCTATGTCTCCTTCTACAAGGACCTCGGCGGCATCAACGGCGCCGCCCTGGCGGGCGATGCCGCGCTCACCGCCTACGCTCGCGCCTGGCGCCACCGCTACGGGGGCATGCTCTTCCAGCAGTGGCCGACCGCGCTCGCGGCGCTTGCCGGTCTGGACACCGTACTGCCCGAGCTGCCCTCCTTCACCCGCCATACCGCGACCCTCGCCCCAGCCCTGGCCGGGCTCCCCGGCGCCCGGATCCACCCCGCCGTCCCGCCCACCCATGAGTTCCAGCTCTGGCTCCCTCACCCCGCAACGGCCCTGAACGCCGCCCACCTGGCCCTCGCGGAGCAGGAGCGGACCTGGTTCGTCTCCCACTGGACCGACGTCGCACCCGGCCTGGCGATGGCGGAGGTCAGCCTGACCGGCCCGGCGCTGGAGTGGACCCCGGACGAGGTGACCGAGGTCGGGTTGCGTTTTCTGGAGCTGGCCGCCGCTTCCACGCCTCAGGCGTGAAGAAAGCGCTTGTGAAGTAGGGCGAAGCCGGCACGTTCGGGGCCCCGGACGCGTCGCGTTCCGTCGACGCGATGTGTGTGCCGGCAGCATGTGGCCGGGGGCCGAAGACCGCGGTGAACGGTCTTCGGCCCCCGGCTGGGTGGAGCGGCCGTGCTGGTTGTGACGACTGGGTGGTAGAGGGTGCGGTTCGGCCTCCGGGGTCCGGCACCCTCTACGGGGTGGGCTAGCGGTGGCCGGGGTAGTGGCCGTGCTCGCGGTGCCGGTCGCCGTACCAGCCGTGGTGTCGGCTGTGGTGCCTGCCGTGGTCGTGACCCCAGTGACGGTGGTTGTACCAGCCGTGGTGCCGGTGGTCCCGCTCGCGGGAGCGGTGGTGGTAGCCGTCGTGGTCGTGGCCGTTGTTGATGTGCAGGTGGTGACTTCCCGCGTTGCTCCGGGCAGGGCCGGCGGCCATGGCGGGCATGGCCGCCGCGCCGACGAGGGCGCCGGTAACCGCGAAGGCGGCGATCAGGCGGGCCGCCGTACGAGAAACAGACATGAATCCGTCCCCTCACGTCCGTGCACACCCACCCTGGTCGGGGCCGGCGT
>NZ_JBSFLQ010000035.1:0-89327 GCF_053599115.1 Streptomyces sp. NPDC001020
GCCGACGACCGCCCCCGCCGCGTCTGTCCTTGCGGATCTCGAACTCCATCGCACCCCTTGAGCTGGGGTGTTGCGACGACCACTAGAACTCAAGCTCCCGCGCCGGGGGCGTCGCACGTTCTGGCGCTTGGTGGCTGCCGGGGTTCAGTCGGCCCAGCGCGTGGCGAAGATCTGCGCCTGGGCTTCTTCTTCAGCGGTGTCGGCGGTGCGTTCGTAGTGGCAGACCAGGCACTGGCCGATGCCGACACCCATGCCGTGGTCGTCCTGATGATCGGAACTGAAGGACTCGTAGCCGCAGACGGGGCAGTCCTGCAGGTCGAGGCCCTCGGGGTTGTGCTTCGGGTGGTAGGGCTCGTGGAGTTCGGCTGCGGCCTCTGCGCGGCGGGCGGCTTCTTCGTCGCAGACTTGATGCGCCCGTCGGCGTAGGCAACCTGGGTCGGCCACTCGTGGGCGACGATCGCCGCCAGGCCGTTGGTGAGGGCCGTGTCGAAGGCGCCGGCGGCCGCGGCGGCCGTGGGGGCTAGCTCCAGGTCGGTGGTGCACTTGGCGTAGGTCTCTGCGCGCTCGCTCTGCATGGCGCCATCATTACCGCGCCCGCGATCTCCGGACAGGAAAGCTCTGTTAACAGGCCGTTGCGCCACCGCCAAGATGTGATGGGCGCGGCTACCCCCGCACCCATCACCCCAGTTCAGAACACTTTTCCGCCTCGTCCTCACGCGGATGATCTCGACCCCTTTGCGCTTGAAGCGAGGCAGTAGGCGAGCGTCTCGTAATGGCGTGTGGCAGGCACGGTGGCGTGCTCCGCGACGAGAGCCCGCGCCTGCTCCGACAGCGGCGGCGGATCGATCCTGCCCTCACCGGCTCCGGGAACCAGTGCCTCGGCCACGTCACCGGCCGTCGGCCGTTGATCCGGATCGGGGTGAAGGCACGACAGCACCACCTCCACGAAGTCCTCGGGCAGGCCGGCGAGATCGGGTGTACCGGCCCGGATGTTGGCGACCACGGACGGCGTGTCCTGGCCCCAGGGGCTGCGCCCCAGAGCCAGACGGGCGAGGACGGTGCCCAGGGAGAACACATCGCTGGCCGGTGTGAACGTGCGCTGCTCGCGTAGTTGCTCGGGGGAGGCGTACGCGTAGGTACCGGCGAATCCGCGCCGTGGCTCGGTGAGCCGTTCGATCTGGGCGATACCGAAGTCGATGACGCGCGGGCCGTCCTCGGTCAGCAGCACGTTGGCCGGCTTGAGGTCGAGATGCACGATGCCCTCGGCGTGGATGGCGCTCAGGGCGACGGCGATGCCCGCCCCAAGCGTGCGCACCAAGTCGATGTCCAGCGGTCCGTAGCGCTCGGCGAGTTCTTGCAACGAGGGGGCTGCCACGTACGGCACCGCCATCCACGGGGGCGAACCGTCGGTGTCCGCGGCGATCACCGGAACGGTGAACCGCCCGTCGACCCGTTGGGCCGCCCGCACCTCGTGGGCGAAGCCCTGCTTGATCGGGGGAGCCGCCGCGAGGTGCGCGTGCAGCGTCTTGACCGCGACCATCAGCCCGTCGGGATCCTGGCACAGGTAGACACGCCCGAAGCCGCCCTCGCCGACGCACTCCAGTACCTCGTACCTGCCGAAGACCGGTGGCTGGTCCACTCCGGCGGTGGGCCGTGCCCGCTCCATCTCCCGCCAGGTCCCGATGGCCGCGGCCTGCCCGTGCAACGCGATCCGTCCGTCCTCGGCCCCCGAGGACGTCCGCTTCCGTGCGCCCTGTTCACCCGTCGCGGGCTGCTCGTCCTTCACCACGACGACCCGCGCCGCCGTCGGTTCGCCCGCCCGGAATTCGTACGCCTCGATCCGCACGTTCCCCTCACCCAGGCGGGACACGTAGACGCCCAGCAGCCCCAACCGTTCGCAGAGGGAGGCCTCTTCGGGTGTCGGCCGTAGATCGTCGCGGGCGAAGCAGAGGGCCGTCACGTCGTACCCCTGCCGAGACAGTTCCCCCAGCACGGTCGCCCACTGCTCCGTGGTCCATTCGCGCCATATCCGGTCGTCCGTACCGTCGTTCAGTACCGCAAGGCGGGTCGCCTGGGATGCGCCGGCCTCGCGTGCCAGCACCGCGCATGTCGTTTCCGCCGCGGCCTGTACCGCCTCGCCCAACAGCGTCGCGGTCGGTTCCGCGATGCGAAGCACCTTGCGCCGGGACATCCGGGCAAGCTCGTCGCGCTGCCCGCGAAGGATGTCGTACTCCGGCGAACCAGGCCCCTGGCCCTGAAGCTCCATGCACGCGAGTACCTTCCCGAAACAGTCGACAGCCGTCGCGTGGTCCTCCGCGCTCACCGCCGCCTTCGCCTGCGCGACGCGTGCGGAGAGGGTATGGGAGCTGCCCGCCCCGTACAGTCGCTCGTACTGCGCGGCTACCTGCCCGTACATCCGGCCCGCGCGCTGGAAGTCGCCCGCGGCTTCGACGGCGGCGGCCGTCGCGAAGAGGTCCTTGAGCCCGTCGTGGCCGCCCTCGTTGCCGAACGGCAGCTCGCCGGCGACCTCGGCGTAGCGCTGACGGGCGATTTTGACGAGCTGGTGGCCGGGGCCGAGCTCCTGTTGGGCGGTGTGCAACATCTGGGAGAACGCGCGCAGCGCGGCCGCGTTGTCGCCGCCTTTCTGCTGCCAGTAACCCACCTCGCACAGCAGGGTGAGCGCCGCCTCGGTGCGGTTTTCCCGCTCGGCGGACCGTAACATGCCTTCGTAGCGGCGAACGGCCTCCTCGGGGCGGCCTGATCGGCCGTGCCAGTGCGCGAGTTGGTGGCGGGCCAGTTCGGTGTCCGGATGACGCGGTCCCTGTATCCGCTCCCGGTCGGCGAACAGGCGGGCGAACAGTTTCACTGCGGCTTCTGGTTGCCCGGATTCGCCGGTCCAGTGGGCCAGTTGGTGCCGCAGCGCCAATGTGTCGGTGTCCCGCGGTCCCAGGACGCGTTCCGCTTGGGCGACCAGTTCCGCGTAGCGTTCGGCGGCCTTCGCGGCATTTCCCTGACGGCCCGTCATTTCAGCCGCTCTGCTGCTCTCGCTCAGCGATGCGACGAAATCCTCGTGGGAACCCGCGTAGGGATCTGATGTCGCCTTGCGCCGCCTGCCGAACCAACCCACCAAGCCACCCCCATTGCCGTAGCCGGACGCGTGTCGAGTGGCCAGTATGCTCTACCCAATCGTTTGCGCCAATCGTTTGGGTAATGACGCCTGTTGAACTCACCGAAATGGAACTGACATGTGATCGGGCGGCCCTACGCTGTCCTGCTCACCGCAGACCCGGTCCGATCGGCCTGCCCGTGGAGGCCCGCACCACGAGATCCGGGCTGAGCACTTCCGAGGTGACGGACTCACCCGCGATACGGCGGAGCAGCAGCCGTACTGCGCGTCGGCCCTGCTCGGCCATGGGGGAGTGGACACTGGTGAGCGGGACGGGCAGTTCGGCGGCGAGGGGGGTGTCGTTGAAGCCCGCGAGCGCGAGGTCTTCGCCCAGACGCAGGCCCAGGTCGCGGGCGGCGCCGATGGTGCCGATCGCCGCGAGGTCGTTGACGGCGAAGATCGCGGTCGGCCGGTCGGGCCCGCTCAGCAACTCGACGGCCGCCCGGTGCCCTCCGGTCGTGTCGAAGCGGCAGTGCCGCACCCAGTGAGTGGCCAGAGGCAGGCCGGCCTCCCGGTAGCGGTCGGTGAAGCCGGTGGTGCGGTCGGTGCCGGTGCTGGCGAAGGGTTCACCGGCGATGACGGCAACCCGGCGGTGGCCCAGAGCCAGGAAGTGCTCGGCCACGAGCCGCCCGCCCAGGTGGTCGTCGCAGGTGACCGCCGGGTGGCCGGTATCGGTGCGGCGGTTGACGAGCACGAAGGGCGTGCCGTCCAGGGCCGGGTCGGTCAGCGCGGCCCCGTCCAGGTGTGCGTCGCCGATGATGAGACCGTCCACCCGGCGGCCCAGGACCATTCCGATCCGCTCGCGCTGGGTGGTGGGGTCGTCATGAGTGTTGGTGACGAAGGTGGAGAGCCCCCGCTGGGTCGCCTCCTCCTCCACACCTTCGTAAATGGTGGCCACCACGATCTCCGACAGCCGGGGGAAGAGCACCCCGACCAGGTTGCTGCGCCGGGTGCGCAGGCTGGTGGCGTGCGGGTTGGGCCGGTAGCCGAGTTCGTCGGCCAACTCGCGGATCCGTCGCGCCGTCTCGCCGGACGCGGCGCGGCCCTGCTCCCCGGTCGAGCCGTTGAGGACTCGGGAGACCGTGGAGATGTGCAACCCAAGCTGTTCCGCGATCCCACGCAGTGTCACCGGCCCGCCGTCGCCCGCCATACCGTCTCCCACCTCGCCGTTCCTGAACCGCCCCCATTCTCCCCAACCGCGCGCCTCGGCGGGCCCGGCAGACAACGAGTTCTGCTTCCGCCATCACTGAGGGGCAGCTCGCCGACGGGGTGCGCCCCGCGGGCCAGTCCTCAGGGGCAGTCCTCCGCCTGGTCACCACCGTGTCGGCGGGGACGGACCGACGATGCGGAGGGCCCCTGATGCGTGAGACACGGGGAGCCCTTGTCCGTCTCCGGTGTTGGTCGCCACCAGGAACCGACGGCCGGTGGCCAGGCCCGATAATGGCGTTGTGATCAACAGGCGTCTGCGCGTGGTACTGGCCGAGGACTCCGTCATCCTCCGTGACGGGATGGTCGAGTTGCTCGACGCCCGCGGCTGCGAGGTGGTGGCCACCGCCGGGACGGCGCCGGAGCTGCTCGCCGTGGTCTCCGAACACCGGCCCGACGTCGCCGTGGTGGACATTCGGATGCCACCTACTCATACCGACGAGGGCATCCGTGCCGCGGTCGAGATCCGTGCGACCATGCCCGAGGTCGCCATCCTGGTCTTCTCCCAGCATGTCGAGACCGGCTGGGCCTCGCGGCTGCTGGCGGACGGCGCGGCCGGCATCGGATACCTGCTGAAGGAGCGCGTCGCCCGTACCTCGGAGTTCCTGGACGCGCTGCACCGGGTCGCCGACGGGGGCACGGCACTCGACCCCGAGGTGGTCACCCGGCTCATGCGCAGCGGGGAACGCAGCAGGGTGGACACCCTGACGGCGCGTGAGCGCGAGGTACTGGAGCTGATGGCGCAAGGCCACTCCAACCGCTCCATCGCCGGGCTGCTGATGGTGTCGGAGCGGGCGGTGGAGAAACACGTCGCCGCCGTCTTCACCAAGTTCGATCTGCCGGCGACGGGCGCCGACAACCGTCGGGTGAAGGCCGTCCTCACCTACCTCACGGAGAGTACGAGTTGACGTCCCATCACAGATGTGTCGGCAGCTCGGCGGTGACCACCGTAGGCCCGCCTCGCGGACTGTCGACCTGCAAGGAGCCGTCCACCGCGGCGAGCCTCTCGGCCAGACCGGTCAGGCCGGTACCGGCGCCGAGCGCGGCGCCGCCGCAGCCGTCGTCGCGCACGGTCAGATGGACCCGGCCATCGGCCGAGGTCGCCGTGAGTTCGGCCGAGCGGGCGCCACTGTGCTTGGCGAGGTTGGTGAGCAGCTCGGCGGCGCAGAAGTAGACGGCCTGTTCGACCACCTGGTCCGGGCGTTCACGCAGGTCCAGGCGGACGGTGACCGGCATCGGCGCGGTGGCGGTGAGTCCCGGCAGCGCCTCGCCGAGGCCGCCGTCCAACGTCACCGGGTGAATACCCCGGGTGAGCCGCCGTAGCTCGGCGATGGTGTCGTCGGTCTGGTCACGGGCGCGGTCCACCAGAGTGCGCAGCCGCCCGACGTCCGGGCCGGCGGCGGGCACGAGCGCGTCCTCGGCCAGGGAGAGGGTGATGGCCAGGGCGACCAGCCGGGCCTGGGTGCCGTCGTGCAGGTCACGCTCCAGGCGGCGGAGCTGGTCGGTGTTCTTCGCGAGCAGGGTGGCCCGGGCGGTCTCCAACTCACGCACGCGCTGCTGGGCGCGGACCGGGCCGAGCAGCAGCCGGGCGAGTCGCCGGTTCGCTCCGCTCACCGCCCGGACCGCGCCGGGCACCGCGGACAGAAGAACCAGTCCCAGCGGGACCGAGGTGGCATCCAGCCAGGTGGCCGGCCGCGGATCCGGTTCCAGTAGGCCCACCCAGAGCGGAAAGCCGATCAGCCAGCCGCAGCCGAGGGGAAGTGCCACAGCGGCGGCGAAGCCGAGTACGCCGAGCGGCAACCGCAGCACCAGGTAGACCAGCGCCCGCCAGGCGACCGGGTCGGTCAGCACGACGCGACCGCGAGCTATGACGCCCACCGGGCGGGGCAGTCGGGCCGGCGCCTCGACGTACTCGCCGAGCAACCGGCCGATCAGCCGCCGGTGCAGCGTGGCGAAACCACGCGTGCCCAGCAGTGCGGCGACCACGAACGGCAGGCCGAGCACGGTGAGCGACAGCAGCGCCCCCGCATACAGGACAGTGAGCGCGTAGCCGCCGCCGATCAACGAGAGCGGCAGTCCGACGACGGCGAACGCCCATTCGCCGCCCCGGAAGGAGAGATACCGCCGCTGCTCAGCCATGTCCAATCCGGGGTACCTCCGTTGACCCACCCGAGGCCCGCGCCGGCACCGGACCGGCGGTCGACCCACCGCCGTGCTCAGTCACGGCCACCGCCTACCAGCTCAGCCGCCGGGCCGCGAACCGCCCACAGGCCCGTCCCCAGGATGCCCGGGACAGTCAGCGCCGCCGCCCCCGCGACGATCCACCAGCAGGCGGCCACCGGGACGACCGGCATCGCCGAACCGGTCACCGCTGTGCTGAACGCCGCCGACGCGGCGGCGGCGACCGCCGCGCCGAGGAGAACACCCACCGCCGTGGTCAGTGCCGCCTCGGCGGCCAGCATGCGCAGCAACTGACGCCGCGTCGCACCGACCAGCCGCAGCAGAGCGAACTCGCGCCGCCGGTCGGCGGTGAGGGCGACCAGGGTGTTGACGGTGGAGACGGCGGAGAAGCAGACCAGCAGCGTCAGTTCGGCCTGACGCAGCCAGACGTCCGTGGCCGAGGTGACGCTGTTCGGTGTCAGGCTCGAGGCGTGCCCGGCGGTGCGTGTCATCAACAACATCGTGCCCGACAGTCCCACAAGCAGAGCGACCGGCACCACCGCGGACGACAGCCGCCGTGCGTACCCGCGCAGGTTGGCGTCGGCCAGCCAGCCCGCACCGGGTGTCAGCGCCCGTATCGGCGCGCCCAGCGCAGCGGCCAGGGCGCGCGCCGTGAGCGGCCCTGCCAGGGCGACCGCGACCAGCAGCACCAGCGAACCGAGCAACGCCGCCTGGCCCGCCTTGTCCAACTGCTCCGCCGGCCGGGTCGCGGCCAGTCGTAGCAGCAGACCGCCACCGGTGAGCGCACCGATCCCGGCGAGCAGGCGCGGTGCACCCGTCCGCCCGTACTCGGTCGAGCTCGCGGTGAGGGCGGCTGCGGGCGCGATCCGGGAGATCCGTCGGGCCGCGACGGCCGAGGCCACCAGACCGACGGCGAGCGCGGCGGCCAGCGCGACCAGCATCGGCACCGGTGTCCACGGCACCCGCACGCTCGGTCCCGCCATCCCCCGCTGCCGCAGCTCGGCGAGGAGACGACGGGCGGCCGATGCTCCGGTGACCCAGCCCGGCACGGCCACCAGCAGCGTGATCGCGACGACCTGGCCACGGACCAGCCGCCGGACCTGACGGGGCGTCGCGGCAATGGTGCGCAACAAGGCCAGCTCGCGGTACTGCTGGCGGACGGCGAATCCCAGCGCGTTGACCACGACGAAGAACGCGACCAGCACGGAGATCTCGCCGAACGCGCCGGCGATCACCATCAGCCCAGGACCGGCCGCCGCCTTCCGGGCGGCCACGGGGACGGTGGCCTCGGCGGCGAACAGCAAGCCGAACAGCGTCACGGTGGCGACAGCGAGGAGGAGCGCAACCGCCAGACCGGCGAAGGAAGCCGGGCGCCGACGGATCTGCCCGAGGGCGAGGGAACTCATCACGCTCACCCACCCAGCCGGGTCAGGTGTTCACTGACCTCGGCGGCTGTGGGCCGATCGAGCTCGTCCACCACCAGGCCATCGGCGAGCAGCAGCACGCGGTCCGCGTATCCGGCGGCAACCGGGTCATGGGTGACCATCACGCAGGTCTGGCCGTCCCGGTCCACACCGGCACGCAGCAGGTCGAGGATCTCGTGGCCGGTGGCCCGGTCGAGAGCGCCGGTCGGCTCGTCGGCGAACAGCACCTGCGGGCGGGAGACCAGGGCCCGGGCGATCGCCACCCGCTGCTGCTGCCCACCGGACAGTTGGCCGGGCCGGTGCCGCTCCCGCCCGGCCAGTCCCACCCGGGCGAGCGCGTCCAGCACCCGGTCCCGGCCAGGCCGCTCGCCGGAGAGCCGGCCGGGAAGCTCGACGTTCTGGGCGACGGTCATCGCGGGCATCAGGTTGAACGCCTGGAAGACGAACCCGACCCGGCTGCGCCGCAGTTCCGCCAGCCGCCGCTCGGGCAGCCGGGACACCTCGGTGGCGCCCCACCAGACGGTGCCCCGGCTCGGTCGGTCCATTCCCGCGAGGCAGTGCAGCAAGGTGGTCTTGCCGGATCCTGACGGCCCCATCACCGCCGTGAACGTCCCGGGAGCGAAGGAGACCGACACCCCGCGCAACGCGCGCACGGTGCCGCCGCCACGCCCGTACTCCCGGTGCAGTCCCTCTGCCCGGGCGGCGGTTTTCCGGCGCTCATCTGTCGCTGTCTCAGCCATAGGCTCATCCTCGGCGGGCGGGGCACCACGATCGATCGTGCTCACCCCCGAATCGGAGGTTCGGGAAACCGAACCCGGTCCCGTCCCTGGCGCGCCGGTCATCGCCTCGGCCCTGGTGGCGCGGCGCCTGGCAGGCGGCGGGTGCGCATCAGGTCGGCGCGGCACCTTGGCACCCCGTCCGACGGCGGGGCTGCGGGGCTTTCGAAACATAGCCCTGGCCTGACGTTCCGACACCCGGCATGGTGGTGTGCGACGCGGACTGTGCGGCCCAGCGGCCGGAGCCGTACGGGTACGTGCTGCCCATGACCGCTTCGTGCCGTGCCCGAGGACCGACAGGAGACCTTCCCATGACCGCCGACGATCTGGTCGGGCTGTTCGCCGACGAGACCCGGGTACGTGCCTTCGCCGCGGTTGCCCTCGGGGCCCGGTCCACGTCCGAGGTCGCGGACCGGGCCGGGCTGCCGCTGAAGGGCGCCGCGCTGGCGCTGCGGCGACTCCAGGACCGGGAAGTGATCACCACCGACGACACCGGACTCATGGTCGCCTACGACCACTTCCGGCACCTCGTACGTGAACGCTCCACGTCCGTGCCCACCCAGGACCACGGCTCCGGAGACGAGCACGTGGAGTCCGTACTGCGCACCTTCGTGCGCGACGGACGTCTGATACGGCTGCCCGCCCAGTGGACCCGCAAGAAGTTCGTACTCCGGTACATCGCGGAACAGACCTTCCGACCGGGCATCGACTACTCGGAGCAGACCGTCAACGACAGACTGCGCGAATGGTGCGACGGCGGCGGGCTCGATCACGTCACACTGCGCCGCTACCTGGTCGACCTGCACCACCTGCACCGGCGTGACGGCAGGTACTGGAGGCCCGCCGACGACGGCGCCCCGGCCGACTGAGACGGTCGGCCATGGAGCCGACATCAATGCTCCAGCCGTCACCCTCCACGAGTCCGCCTCACCGAAGGACCGGCCGCCTCACCACTCAACACCCGCTGTGATCTACACCACTTAATTGCTCATACCCGTGATGTTTGTCAGCGGTACCACGCTGAAAGGGTGAGGCACTCGCGTGACAGGTGTGCCTAGGTGGCTTTTTTCTGTGGCCTTTCTTGGCCTTCTGTGGGGTGAATACGTCGTGAGCCGTCGTACGTCGCATGCGTACAGACCGCTGAGCTTGAAGCGCCGGGTGTGGCTGACGCTCGGTGCCGTGGTGCTGGGGGGCGGTGGAGTGGTGACCTATGCCGTCGCCACTCCCTCCGACTCCGGTGAGACGGGCCGGGCCAAGCGGCCGGTGAAGGTCTACGACCTTGCGCTGAAAGGTACTTCGGGCGACAAGGAGGAACTGCCGCGCACGGACACCGAGCAGTTCTCGCTGCTCGGCGTCACCTGGACGAGCGGCGGCCAGCGGTTGAACGGCACGGCGCAGGTGCGTACCCGGAGCAAGGAGACCGGCGACTGGAGTGCCTGGCGTGACCTCGAACTGAACGTCGACCCGCTGGAGAAGCCGGGCCGCGGCGTGCGCGGCGAGTCCGAGCCGCTGTGGGTCGGGTCCTCCGACGGCGTCCAGGTGCAGGTCGTCCGCAAGAACGGCACCGCCGGTCCGCTGCCCAAGGGGCTCAAGGTCAGCCTGGTTGATCCCGGCGTGGTGACCGACGCCGAGACCAAGGCACCCACCGGGAGCGAGCCGGCCGCCTTCGTCGCCGCGGAGAGCCCCGCCGAGCCCAGCGACGGCACCACCGCCACGCCGACGGCTCCCACCGACGCCACGCCCGCGACCACCCCCTCGACGAGCGCGTCCGCCAGCGCATCGCCCACCGTGCCGCCCGCGCCGCCGTCCACCGTGCCGAAACCGACGATCGTCTCGCGCGCCGACTGGGGCGCCGACGAGTCGCGCAGCCCCGACCCGTCGGAGTACAACGCCGATGTGAAGACCGTGTTCGTCCACCACACCGACGGAGTGGACTACACATGTGACCAGTCGGCGTCGATCGTGCGCGCCGTCTACACGTACCACACGACTGACAAGCCGAACGAGGCGGCCTGGAACGACATCGGCTACAACTTCCTGGTCGACAAGTGCGGCACCGTCTTCGAGGGCCGCAAGGGCGGTGTCGACCGGCCGGTACTCGGTGCCCACACCTACGGCTGGAACCGGGAGTCCGCGGGCATCGCGGTGCTCGGTACCTACACCTCCGCCGGTGCCTCCAACGCCGCGCTGGCCTCCGTCGCCCGGGTCGCGGCGTGGAAGCTCGGCCAGTACGGCGCCGACCCCGCCGGGACCGTCCAGCTCACCACGGCTGCCACGCAGAAGAACTACTTCGGCACCAGCTTCGTCTCGGGCAGCAAGTACACCTTCAACCGGATCTCCGCCCACCGCGACGGCTTCAACACCGTGTGCCCCGGTAACTCCCTCTACGCCCAGGTGCCGACCATCCGCTCCTGGGCGGCCGGACCGGTGCAGGGACTGAAGGTCACCTCGGTCACGGGCGCGACCCTTTCGGGTTCGACGTACTACACCAAGGGCGCCATCACTGCGAAGTGGTCGGCCACCACACCGTCCGCGCTCATCAAGAACTTCCAGCTGATGGTCGACGGCAAGGCCGTCACCACAGCCGCGGGTACCGCCACCTCCGTCGGTGCCACCCTGCCCGTGGGCACCCACACCGTTGCCGTACGGGCGGTGCACCAGTCCGGCAAGACCGCGACCAGCGCAGCGCTGAACGTCGTGGCGGACACGACCGCACCGACCTTCACCACCAGCCCGAAGCTCTCCCTGCGCACCGGCACCGTCAACACCACGGCCGTCCCGGTCTCCCTCGGCTGGAAGGCCACCGACGACAAGGCCCTGCGTCAGGTGAGCCTGCTGTCCCCGGCCACGGCCACCTTCGGCCCGACCGTCACCAGCTCCAACCGCACGGCCGCGTCGGGCAAGGCCACCACCTGGTCGATGCGCGCCGACGACTACGCCGGCAACTCCCGCACGTCCTCGCCTTCGTACACCCCGATGATCCTGCAGGAGAGTGCGGCCACCAAGTCCGGTAGCTGGACCACCCGTTCCTCCACCAGCTACCTCGGCGGCAAGTCCTACTCCAGCGGCTCCAAGAGCGCCAGCCTGACCTGGACCTTCACCGGCCGCTCCGCCGCCTGGGTGGTCTCCCGCGCCTCCAGCTCGGGTCAGGCATACGTCTATGTCGACGGCACCAAGGTCGCCACCGTGGACCTGAAGTCCTCCACCACCCAGTACCGGCAGGCCATCTGGACCAAGACCTGGTCCGGTAGCGCGAAGCACACCGTCAAGATCGTCGTGGTCGGCACCAGCGGCCGTCCCACCATCACCACCGACGGCCTCGTCTACATCAAGTAGCCGACAGGGCATCAAGTAACCATCATCAGACCGTGGTTGACGACGCACTCCGTCGGCCGACGCTTACGTGAGTGCACACCAGGACGTCGGCCTTTCCCTGCGACGAGCAGGGGGAGGCCGACGTCTCGTGTTCTGCATGAGACGAGTGGGCCGGGGGTCCTGCGGAGCGAGAGTCGAGCACGTACTGCCGCTGGGTGAGCGCACAAGAACTCCGCACACCCCATGCTTGTCAGAGCTCGTCTGTACGCTGCTGGCGTTGATCCGGAAGACCCGGCGGACCACCGGTCCGTCGAGCAGCGTGAGCCGGGAAACCCCCGCCTTCAGCGGGCAGCAGTCAACTCGACGGTACGGATGAGGACGGTTCTTGCTCCACGAAGACAGACCCCGCCACGCCCGAGCGTACGACGGGGAGTTAGGCGTGGCCGTCGCACAGGCTCAGGAAGGGGACGAGGCGGCCTTCGCGGTCGCGTACCGGATGGTGCAGCCCGGCCTGCTCGGCTACCTGCGCGGCATCGTCGGTGACGACGCCGAGGACGTGGCCTCCGAAGCCTGGCTCGAGATCGCCCGCGATCTCGGACGGTTCAAGGGTGACGGTGCCGGCTTTCGTGGCTGGAGCGCCACCATTGCCCGCCACCGGGCCCTCGATCTGTTGCGACGCCGCCGTAGTCGCCCCGTGCCCGCCGCGGTCGACGTGCAGTCGGTGGAACTGCCGGGGCCACACAGTACCGACGGCCAGGCCCTGGAGGTCCTCTCGACACAGTGCGCGCTGGAACTGGTGCGCGGTCTGCCTCGCGATCAGGCTGAAGCGGTGCTGCTGCGCGTCGTGGTCGGCCTTGACGGCCCGGCCGCCGCGCGGGTTCTCGGTAAGCGCCCCGGTGCCGTGCGCACCGCCGCCCACCGCGGGCTGAAACGGCTGGCCCGTCAACTCGGAGTGGAGGATGTGAAAGAAGAACAGCCCCGTACGCTGAGGCAGTCGAAGTGAGCACTCATCACGGCGAGCACATCGAGCAGACGAGCAGCAACCGCACGAGGACGGACACGAGCATGCGCGACCGACGGGGCGATGGCGAAGCATTCGCCGGTGCGGGTGGCCACGTGCCTCGTAGTGACAACCCAGTCGATCCCACCGTGCTGGAAACGGCGCTCGGTGACGCCTTGCGAGCGGACGCCCTCGACCCGCAGGCCGAACGGCACGCCGTGGCCGCTTTCCGTGCTGCCCGGGAGGCCGGGGTTCACAAGGACGCGCGGACGCGTGGACGGGACGACTGGCGGGCCAGGCGCGGCTCGCTTCGACGTGGCATGAAAGCCGCTGTCGCCCTGTTCGGCGCAAGCCTCACCCTTGGGGGCGTCGCGATCGCCGCGATCGGCTCACCCGACGGCACCCGCGCCCCGCAGGACCAGGCTTCCGGACCACGGCATCCGTCGCCGACCGCTCGGCAACCCTCGTCCCCGATGCCGCGGACGGACCGGCCCGACAAGCCCGCCGAGCCCGCCGAGCCCGCCGAGCCGCGCACCTCCGTGGCCGCCGAGCGCCCGCCCACCGCCAAGGACGTCCAGGCGCACTGCCGCGCCTACGCGTCGGTGAAGGACCGAGGGAAAGCGCTGGAGTCGACCGCCTGGCAGCGGTTCATCGCGACGGCCGGCGGGGAGGACAACGTCGCCGCGTTCTGTGCCGACCTGCTGGCGCGGACGGAGGCGGACAACCCGGGCAAGGCGAAGGGGAAGGGAAACCCCAAGTCCGCGGGCAGGACGCCGGAACAGACGGGCCCGCAGGGGAAGGGTCCGCAGGGGAGGGGCCCGCAGGGGAGGGGCCCGCAGGGGACCCCGTAGCGAGGGCGCCGAGGTGTACCTGAGTACACCCCCGTTCGGCACCCAGGTGCAGTGTCCGCGACCGTCCTGACCGGCATCGTCGAAGGCGATGGATCCGGTTCCCACGACGGGGGTTTGCGATATGCGGCACGACAGGCACAGGAACGGCAGCGACAAGTGGGCGGGGCCCGCGGGGGTGTTTTTCGGCGTCGCGTTCGTGGGGGCAGGGCTTCTGGGCGCGGTACAGCCCGCCACCGGGATCCCGGACGAGGTCGTCCAGCTGACCCAGTTCGGGCCTGCCCTCGGAGTACTGGCCGTGGCGCTGGTGTGGCCCTCGCGGACCCGGACGCTGTTGGTGCCCCGACAGGCGACGTTGCTGCCGGGCGGCGCACGGCGGGTGGGCCGCGATGTCTCCCCCTGGCCGCTGCTCGCCACGGCAGTTGTGATCATCCTGCTCGCGACGGGGATGTACGCCCTGCTCAGCGGTGACGCCCATCTCACGGACCCGAGGACGCTGGCGCATCCCTTCGTCCTGATCGCCGCGGCTCAGTTGGTCGGCGCGTGCGGTGAGGAGATCGGTTGGCGGTGCCTGCTCCAGCCCTTGTTGCGGACCCGGTTCCGCCCGCTCGCGGCGTCGGTCGTCGTGGGCGTGGTGTGGGGCCTGTGGCACGTGCAGGTTTTCGGTCGTGCCCCGGCGTACGCGGCCGGGTTCCTGCTGGCCACGACGGCGATGTCGGTGGTCCTCGGGCTCGGACTGGAGCGGGTCCGGGCGAACCGCCTGCTGCTCGCGGGCGGCTTCCACACCCTGGTCAATCTGGGCATGCTCCTGTGCATGGACGAGGAGTCGGGCAGGGTGCTGCCCATGGTGCTCTTCGGCCTGGCCGCCCTGGTGGCGGCGGTGCCGTGGGCGGTGCACTCGGCGGGCGTCGCTCGCCGGGAGGCCAATGCCTGCCGCGGCACTAGGATCCCGGGCGAGGAGCGCTGAACACGGGGGAACGGCGGGGGACATGGCAGTGGGGCACGAGCACCGTCCGGTGCACTGTGGGGCGGGCCCGGAAGGCAGCGTACGGCCTGTGGTGAGCGGCCGGACGGCCCTGGTCAGGTGCCAGTTGCTGAGCCTTGACGGCCTCGCCGTGTTCGCCGCCGGGAGTCTGGTGGCGGGCGCACTGCTCCTGGTCCCGCTCGGCATCGGCTTCTGGCTGCTGCCACCCGCGGCAGCCTTCCTGCGCCGGGCCTCCGACCGGTACCGGTCCCGCATCGCCCGCTGGACCGGTACCCCGGTCAGCCCGCCCGAGCCCCTTGACCGCGGACTGTCCGGGCGATCGGGCCCCGCGGGGCGTGCGCGCAGGCAGGCAGCCGCGGTCCTCGGTGACGACGGCTTCTGGCGCGACCTGCGCTGGGCCTCGCTGGAACCGTGGGCCGGCGGTCTGCTGGTCGCGCTGCCGCCGACCCTGTTCGTGTACGGGTCGTTCGGCGTACTGCTCCATTGGCTCCTGTGGTGGCTGCGCGGCGACGGCGACTGGTATGCGTTCGTACCCGTCCACTCCACCGCGACGCTGCTTGCCGCGCTGGCCCTCGGTCTCGTGTTCATGGCGGCGGGCGTATGGCTGGCCCCCGCGGTCGTGGACCTGCACTCCCGGCTCAGCCGCCGCCTGCTGGCCGCGCCACCCACCGCCGAACTGGCCCGGCGCGTCGCCCGGCTCACCGAGACCCGGGCCCAGGCGCTGGACGTGCACGCGGCCGAACTGCACCGCATCGAGCGTGACCTGCACGACGGCGCCCAGGCCCGGCTGGTCGCCCTCGGCATGACGCTGGACCGGGCGACCCGGCTGCTGTCCGACGACCCCGGCACCGCCCGCGAGCTGCTGCTGGACGTGCGCGAGGCGTCCGAGCGGGCCCTGCAGGACCTGCGGGAACTCGTCCGGGGCATCCATCCGCCGGTCCTCGCCGACCGCGGACTCGGCGACGCGCTACGGTCGCTGGCGCTCGACAGCTTCCTCGACGTCCATATCGACGTACGGCTGCCCGTACGGCTCCCGGCGCCGGTCGAGTCCGCCGCCTACTTCGCCGTCGCCGAACTACTGGCCAACGCGGGCAAGCACTCCGGCGCCGACGAGGTGCGTGTCACCGCGGCCCACGACGGCACCCGGCTGCGCGTCACGGTCGCCGACGACGGGCGCGGCGGCGCGGACCTGGCGGGAGGGACCGGACTGCTGGGCGTACGGCGGAGGTTGGGTACCTTCGATGGCACCCTCGCCGTGCGCAGCCCGCCCGGCGGACCGACCATCGTGACCCTGGAGATTCCGTGCGCGTCGTCCTCGCCGAAGACCTCTTCCTGCTGAGGGAAGGCCTGGAACGCACCCTGCGCGAGCACGGCTGCCAGGTGGTCGCGGTCGACAACGGCCCCGCGCTGCGACGGGCCCTGTGTGAGGAGGACCTGGACGTGGCGGTGGTCGACATCCGCCTGCCGCCGACCTTCACCGACGAAGGACTCAAGGCCGCCGTCGAGGCCCGCCGCGACCGACCCGGCCTGCCCGTGCTCGTCCTGTCCCAGTACGTCGAGCAGTTGTACGTCCACGAGTTGCTGGCCTCGGGTGACGGCGCCGTCGGCTACCTCCTCAAGGACCGGGTCACCCGCACCGACCAGTTCCTCGACGCGGTCCGCGCTGTCGCGTCCGGCGGCACGGTCATGGATCCGCAGGTCATCACGAGGTTCCTGACCCGCAGCGAGGCACGGGGTCGCACCGACGGGCTCACCCCGCGCGAGCACGAGGTCCTGAAACTCATGGCCGAGGCCCGGTCGAACGCGGCGATCGGGCGCGCCCTGCACATCAGCGGGAGCGCGGTGGCCAAGCACATCGCCGCGATCTTCGCCAAGCTGGGTATCGAGGCCTCGGACGACGACAACCGGCGGGTGCGGGCCGTGCTGACGTACCTCAAGGGGTGACGGGCCCGCGCGGTGGGCGTCGCTGACACCGTCGATAGGGTGGTTGCCATGGAACCGGTGGTGGTCAGTGCGTGTCTGACGGGTGTGCCGTGTCGGTACAACGGGCGTGCGGTGGAGTCCGAGCAGGCGCGAGCCCTGGCGGCCGAGGGGGCCGCGGTCGCGTTCTGCCCCGAGGTGGCAGGCGGCCTGCCCACCCCGCGCGTACCGGCCGAGATCGTCGGCGGGGACGGTGAGGACGTCCTGGAGGGTCGTGCCAGGGTGGTCGACGCCACGGGCGCGGACTGCACCGCGCCCTTCGTGGACGGTGCCCGCCAGGTGCTGGCCGCCGCTCAGGCCGCCGGGGCCCGTAGGGCGCTGTTGACGGGCCGCAGCCCGTCGTGCGGCTGCGGACAGATCTACGACGGCACCTTCAGCGGCACCTTGCGCCCCGGGGACGGTGTGGCGGCGGCGCTGCTGCGCCGTAACGGCATCCAGGTGGACACGGCCTGATGCACCGGCCGCTGACTCCGCTCAGTGGCCCTTGTCGTCGACACGCCCGTCGGCCCGGCACCGCTGGGGCGGGCGCCGGGCCGGGCGCGTCGTTCAGGACAGACAGCCGACGTGGGCCAGGGCCTGCTTGAGCAGGACGCCCTGGCCTCCCGGCATCTCGTTCTGCACCACCATCGAGGAGGCCTCCTGCGGGCTGAACCACTCGAGGTCGAGCGCGTCCTGGCGAGGACGGCAGTCGCCGGACACGGGGACGATGTAGGCGAGCGACACGGCGTGCTGGCGCGGATCGTGGAACGGCGTGATCCCCTGCGTCGGGAAGTACTCGGCGACGGTGAAGGGCTGCAGGGAGGGCGGGACACGGGGCAGGGCCACCGGGCCGAGGTCCTTCTCCAGGTGGCGCAGGAGGGCGTCCCGGACCCGTTCGTGGTGCAGGACCCGCCCGGAGACGAGAGCGCGGCTGACGGTCCCGTCGGGGCCGATTCGCAGCAGTAGGCCGATGCTGGTGACTTCGCCGCTGTCGTCGACGCGCACGGGCACGGCTTCCACGTACAGGATCGGCATGCGGGCGCGCGCCAGCTCGAGTTCGTCGTGAGCCAGCCAGCCGGGCGTGGTTTCGGTCGTGTCAGGCATTTCCCGATCGTACGGCGGGCGGCTCGTGCCGTGTGCGTGTTGCTCCAGGTCAGACGGATCTCACACCGAAGCGGGTGACGGGCTCAGCCACGGGGCCCGGGAAGTGAACACCCGTCGGCCGACCCCTTCGGCGAATGACCGACCCCAGGCCCCAGCAGACCGCTCCAGCAGACCGCCCCGGCCGGATCGGATCCGGCCGGGGCGGCTGTGCGCACGGATGCGGGTTGTTCGCGGGCGTCGGTTACGCCAGCGACGCCAGCGCCGAGTTCCAGGTCGCCGACGGGCGCATGACCGCGGCGGCCTTGGCCGGGTCGGGCTGGTAGTACCCGCCGATGTCGGCCGGCTTGCCCTGGACGGCGATCAGCTCGTCGACGATCTTCTGCTCGCTCGCGGCGAGCGTCTCGGCGAGCGGCGCGAACGCCTTGGCCAGCTCCGCGTCATCGGTCTGCTTGGCCAGCTCCTGCGCCCAGTACAGGGACAGGTAGAAGTGGCTGCCGCGGTTGTCGATGCCGCCGACGCGACGGGTCGGGGACTTGTCCTCGTTGAGGAACGTCGCGGTGGCGCGGTCGAGGGTGTCGGCGAGGACCTGGGCGCGGGTGTTGCCGGTGGTCTTCGCGTACTGCTCGAGGGACGGCACCAGCGCGAAGAACTCACCGAGCGAGTCCCAGCGCAGGTAGTCCTCCTTGACCAGCTGCTGGACGTGCTTGGGCGCGGAGCCGCCGGCACCCGTCTCGAACAGGCCGCCGCCCGCCATCAGCGGGACGACCGACAGCATCTTGGCGCTGGTGCCCAACTCCAGGATCGGGAACAGGTCCGTGAGGTAGTCACGGAGCACGTTGCCGGTGACGGAGATGGTGTTCTCGCCGCGGCGGATGCGCTCCACGGACAGCTTGGTCGCCTCGACGGGGGACAGGACGCGGATGTCCAGGCCCTCGGTGTCGTGCTCGGGCAGGTACTGCTCGACCTTGGCGATCAGGTTGGCGTCGTGGGCGCGGTTGGAGTCCAGCCAGAACACCGCGGGGTCGCCGGTGGCGCGGGCGCGGGTGACGGCGAGCTTCACCCAGTCCCTGATCGGGGCGTCCTTGGTCTGGCAGGCGCGGAAGATGTCGCCCGCGGAGACCGTCTGCTCCAGGACGGCGTTGCCGGCCTGGTCGACCAGGCGGACCGTGCCCGTGGTCGGGATCTCGAAGGTCTTGTCGTGGCTGCCGTACTCCTCGGCCTTCTGCGCCATGAGGCCGACGTTCGGGACGGAGCCCATGGTGGCCGGGTCGTAGGCGCCGTGGGCGCGGCAGTCGTCGACCACGGCCTGGTACACGCCGGAGTAGCTGCTGTCGGGCAGGACCGCGAGGGTGTCGTGCTCCTGGCCGTCCGGGCCCCACATGTGACCGGAGGTGCGGATCATGGCCGGCATGGAGGCGTCGACGATGACGTCGGAGGGCACGTGCAGGTTGGTGATGCCCTTGTCGGAGTCGACCATGGCCAGCTCCGGGCCCTCGGCCAGCTCGGCGTCGAAGGAGGCCTTGATCTCGGCGCCCTCCGGCAGGCCCTCCAGGCCCTTGAAGATGCCGCCCAGACCGTCGTTCGGGGTCAGGCCGGCCGCGGCGAACGTCTCGCCGTACTTCGCGAACGTCTTCGGGAAGAAGGCGCGCACCACATGACCGAAGATGATCGGGTCGGAGACCTTCATCATCGTGGCCTTCAGGTGCACGGAGAAGAGGACACCCTCCTCCTTGGCACGGGCGACCTGGGCGGTCAGGAACTCGCGCAGGGCGGCGACGCGCATCACGGAGGCGTCGACGACCTCGCCTTCGAGGACCGGCACCGACTCGCGCAGCACGGTGGTGGAGCCGTCGTCGCCCTTGAGCTCGATGCGCAGCGAACCGGCCTCGGAGATCACCACGGACTTCTCGGTGGAGCAGAAGTCGTCCACGCCCATGGTCGCCACGTTGGTCTTGGACTCGGAGGTCCAGGCGCCCATGCGGTGCGGGTGGGTCTTGGCGTAGTTCTTGACCGAGGCGGGGGCACGACGGTCGGAGTTGCCCTCACGCAGGACCGGGTTCACGGCGGAGCCCTTGATCTTGTCGTAGCGGGCGCGGATCTCGCGCTCCTCGTCTGTCTTCGGGTCGTCCGGGTAGGCGGGCAGCGCGTAGCCCTGGCCCTGCAGCTCGGCGATCGCGGCCTTGAGCTGCGGGATCGACGCCGAGATGTTCGGCAGCTTGATGATGTTGGCCGCGGGCGTCTTGGCCAGCTCGCCCAGCTCGGCGAGGGCGTCCGGGATGCGCTGGCCCTCCTTGAGGTACTCCGGGAACACGGCGATGATGCGCCCGGCCAGCGAGATGTCACGGGTCTCCACAGCGACACCCGCCTGCGAGGCGTACGCCCGGACCACCGGCAGGAAGGAATACGTCGCCAGTGCGGGGGCCTCGTCAGTGTGTGTGTAAATGATGGTCGAGTCAGTCACCGGGTGCTCCGCTCCACGTCTGCAACATTGCTCGACATCAAGATATCTCGTGATCGCCCCTGGCTCGACAGGGGTACGCGCCCGGACCGTGAGCCGCCCGTCCCGAGGGGCATCAGTGCGCGAACGACCCGTGCCGCCCGGCCCCCGCCGTGAAGCGGGCGGCGCCCTCCAGGCCCTCGGCCAGGACGTCCATGCCGTAACGGAGCTCGCCGCGCAGGGCGCTGGTCTCGTCCAGTCCCTCCTGATCGAGGACCGAGGCGCGGTCCCCGCGCAGGCAGGCCTGCGGAAAACGGGCGAGGGCGGCAGCCAGCTCCTCGGCCTCGGCGCGGGCGCGGCCGGTCGGTACGACGCGGTTGGCGAGCCCCATCGCGTACGCCTCACCGGCGGGCACCGGACGGCCGGTGAGGATCATGTCCATCGCGCGGCTGGTGCCGATCAGCCGCGGCAGCCGCACCGTCCCGCCGTCGATGAGCGGTACGCCCCAGCGGCGGCAGAAGACCCCGAACACCGCGTCCTCCTCGGCGACCCGCAGATCGCACCAGAGCGCCAACTCCAGCCCGCCGGCGACCGCGTGCCCGGCGACCGCCGCGATCACCGGCTTGGACAGCCTCAGCCGGGTCGGCCCCATCGGGCCGTCACCGCCGTCGGCCACCCGGTTGCCGCGCTCGGTCCCCACCGCCTTCAGATCGGCGCCGGCACAGAACGTCCCGCCCTCGCCCCACAGCACCGCCACCCGCGCGGACTCGTCCGCTTCGAACTCCCGGAAGGCGTCGGCGAGCGCGGTGGCGGTCGGCCCGTCCACCGCGTTACGGGCCTCGGGGCGGGAGAGGACGACGGTGGCGACATGCCCCTGGCGTTCGATCCGGACCGGCATAGGGCTGTCCCTTTCACACGGCGGGGAAGGCTGGCCCGGCCGAGGCTACTCCTGGGTAGGGGTGATGGTTCCCGGACTTTGTGCGCCGTGCATTTGACCTCAACAATGCTTGGGGTCCTAGCGTTTCTCTCATGAGCATGGAAACCACCGCCTGGCATCAGCTGCACAGTGTCATGAACGCGCGGCAGGAACGCCGTCCCTTCGCCCGCGCCACCCTGCGCCGCATCGGCGCGTTCGCGCGCCCGCACCGCCGCCGTATCGCGCAGTTCGTCGTGCTGAGCGTGGTGACCGCACTGCTCGCCGTCGCGACCCCCGTACTCGCCGGCCGTGTCGTCGACGCGATCGTGTCGCACGGCGAGCGGGGCACGGTCGTACGGCTGTCGCTACTCATCGCCCTCATCGCGCTCGCCGAGGCGGCGCTCGGGCTCCTCGGCCGCCGACTGTCGGCCACGCTCGGGGAGGGGCTCATCCTCGATCTGCGGACGGCCGTGTTCGATCACGTGCAGCGCATGCCGGTCGCCTTCTTCACGCGTACGCGTACGGGCGCGCTGGTCAGTCGTCTCAACAACGACGTCATCGGCGCCCAGCGGGCCTTCAGCAACACCTTGTCGGGAGTCGTCGGCAACGTGGTCACGCTCCTGCTCACGCTCGCCGTGATGCTCACCCTGTCCTGGCAGATCACCCTGCTCGCACTGGTGCTGCTGCCGGTCTTCGTCATCCCGGCGCGGCGGATGGGCGGGCGGATGGCGCGGCTGCAGCGGGAGGCAGCCGACCTCAACGCCGCCATGGGCAACCGGATGACCGAGCGTTTCTCCGCGCCCGGCGCCACGCTCGTGAAGCTCTTCGGACGGCCGGAGGACGAGTCCGCCGAGTTCGCCGCGCGGGCCCGGCGGGTGCGGGACATCGGGGTACGGACGGCGATGGCCCAGTCCGCGTTCATCACCGCGCTCACGTTGGTCTCCGCCCTCGCGCTCGCCCTGGTCTACGGCCTCGGCGGCTGGTTCGCCCTCAGCGGCACCCTGGAACCGGGCGCCGTCGTCTCACTGGCCTTGTTGCTCACCCGGCTCTACGCACCGCTCACCTCTCTCGCGGGCGCACGGGTCGAGGTCATGAGTGCCCTCGTCAGCTTCGAACGCGTCTTCGAAGTATTGGACCTCAAGCCGCTGGTCGAGGAGAAGGCGAATCCGCGACGGGTCCCCGACGGTCCGGTGGCGGTGGAGTTCGACAACGTCCGCTTCGGCTACCCGTCCGCCGACAAGGTCTCCCTCGCCTCACTGGAGGAGGTGGCGACCCTGGACACGCGCGGCGGCGCCCAGGTCCTGCACGGCATCTCCTTCCGTGCCGAGCCCGGACAGACGGTCGCGCTCGTGGGCTCCTCCGGCGCGGGCAAGTCCACCGTCGCCGCACTGCTGCCGCGGCTGTACGACGTCGACGAGGGCGCCGTCCGCGTCGGCGGCATCGACGTCCGCGACCTGAGCGCCGAGTCGCTGCGCGAGACCCTCGGCATGGTCACGCAGGACGGCCACCTGTTCCACGACTCCGTGCGGGCCAATCTGCTGCTGGCCCGCCCGAGCGCGACCGAGGACGACCTGTGGGACGCGCTGCGCCGGTCCCGTCTCGACGACCTCGTGCGGTCCCTGCCCGACGGTCTCGACACCGTCGTCGGCGAGCGCGGCTACCGCCTGTCCGGCGGTGAACGCCAGCGCATGACCATCGCCCGACTGCTGCTGGCCCGTCAGCGCGTTGTCATCCTCGACGAGGCCACCGCCCATCTGGACAACACCTCGGAGGCGGCGGTCCAGGAGGCCCTCGCGGAGGCGCTTCAGGGGCGCACCGCCGTCGTCATCGCCCACCGGCTGTCCACCGTACGCGCTGCCGACGTGATCCTCGTCGTCGAGTCCGGCCGGATCGTGGAGCGGGGCACGCACCTGGAACTCCTGACGGAGGGCGGTCGGTACGCGCAGTTGTACCGCACGCAGTTCGAGAAGGCGATCGCGCCCGAGGGGGCCGAACCCGAGGCCGAACCGGAGGCCGTGGTTTAGGGGCGCGAGGGCCGTTCGGCCCCTGTTGCCCGCCCGACGCACTGACTTCACTGGTCCCGCGGTCCCGCCGTACCGCTCACGTGCGGTACGGCGGGACCAGTGCGCGGGCGGACGAGACGGCGCCGTACCTGGGGTGCCCGCAGGAGCCGGACGGTGGCCGCCGGGCCGCACGGGCACACCCACCCATCGACCCTCGCGGGCCGGAAGCCCGCACCGAGCGCGAGCGAGGCGGAACAACCGCGATGACCAGTACTGCTACCGAACGCTTGCCCAGTGCTCCACCCTTCAGGGTGGAAGTGAAGGGCATCCCGTCCCTTGCGGCCCGGAGGGTCGCAGCGGCATGGCTACGATTGCGTCATCCGATGACGGAGTTGTCGGATCTACCGCCGGACGGGCGGAAAGTGACGCCTGTGGAGGCCCCCGTAAGACCGATCTCCCCGGAGATCGGCAAGGGCCGGCGAAGCAGGAACCCGAGGTGGCACCGCGTAGTGGTGCGGACCGGAATCTCCTGCCCTCGGGCAGGAGAGGACGTCAACGTGCACGACCTCACCACCAGGACCCAGGAGAGCGGAGGACGAGGGGAGACCACGCCGGAGGGCGTGAGCGGCGCCTCCCGTGCCTTCGCCTGGCTGCTGATCGTCACCGGGGCACTCGGGATTCTCGCCTCGTTCGTGATCACCATCGACAAGTTCGAACTGCTGCAGAACCCGGACTTCAGTCCGGCGTGCAATCTCAGCCCGGTGGTGTCGTGCTCGAACGTGATGAGCAGCGACCAGGCGGTCGTTTTCGGCTTCCCCAACCCGCTGCTCGGGCTGCTCGCCTACCCGGTCGTGGTCGCGGCCGGGGTGGGGCTGCTGGCCGGGGCCCGCTACCGGCGCTGGTTCTGGCTGGGGCTCAACGCGGGCGGACTGCTCGGCGTTGCCTTCTGCATGTGGCTGATGACCCAGGCGCTGTACGAGATCAACGCGCTGTGCCTGTGGTGCTGCCTGGCCTGGGTGGCCACCATCTTCCTCTTCTGGTACACGACCGTGCACAACCTCCGGCACGGCATCATCCGGGCCCCGCGTGCGCTGGTCGCCGGGGTGCTGGAGTTCCACTGGGTGGTTCCCGTCACCTGGTGCCTGACCATCGTGATGCTGATCGGCACGCGCTTCTGGTCCTACTGGCAGACGCTGCTCTGACCTCGCCGTACCTCCGCCGAACCCGGGCATCGATGGCCGCGTATGTCCGGTCCGCCCTGTTCTGGGTGTGAGGAAGGGACGTTGGGCCCTGCAGGGGGGACCTCGCAGGGGCCCTTCGGCCCTATCGGGACCAGGTACCTCAACGCCGATCATGATGCGCGGCCGGGAAGGGCCGTGGTCATCCCGCACCCATGCAGCTTCCCGGCCCGTCGACGAACACGCCCAGGGAGGATGCCGTCCGGTGGACGAGGCACAGATAGAACGAATGGGGACCGCGGCGACGCGGACCGAGGTCTCCGTGGCGGACGAGACGTCCGGACACATGGAGCATGTTTCGCGGCGGCCGTCGTGGGTGGAGTGGTTGACGACCACGGACCACAAGAAGATCGGCACGATGTACCTGGTCAGCGCGTTCGTGTTCTTCATCGTCGGCGGCGTGCTGGCCCTGTTGATGCGTGCCGAACTCGCCCGGCCCGGTATGCAGTTGATGTCGACCGAGCAGTTCAACCAGGCATTCACGATGCACGGTTCGATCATGCTGCTGATGTTCGCGATGCCGCTGTTCACCGGCTTCGCGAACTGGCTCATGCCGCTGCAGATCGGCGCCCCCGACGTCGCCTTCCCGCGGCTGAACATGCTGGCCTACTGGCTCTTCATGTTCGGTTCGACGATCGCGGCCCTCGGGTTCCTCACCCCGGACGGTGCCGCCGACTTCGGCTGGTTCCTCTACGCCCCGCTGTCGGACTCCGTCCACTCGCCCGGGCTCGGCGCCGACCTGTGGATCATGGGTGTGGCGTTCTCCGGCTTCGGCTCGATCTTCGGTGCGGTCAACTTCATCACCACGATCATCGGCATGCGCGCTCCGGGCATGACCATGTTCCGCATGCCCATCTTCGTGTGGAACGTGCTGCTGACCTCCCTGCTGGTCCTCCTGACGTTCCCGGTGCTGGCCGCGGCGCTGTTCGCACTCGAGATGGACCGCAGGTTCGGCAGCCACATCTTCGACCCGGCCAACGGCGGAGCGCTGCTGTGGCAGCACCTCTTCTGGTTCTTCGGCCACCCGGAGGTCTACATCCTGGCGCTGCCGTTCTTCGGCATCGTCTCGGAGGTCGTCCCGGTCTTCAGCCGTAAGCCGATGTTCGGCTACATGGGCCTGGTCGCCGCGACCATCTCCATCGCCGGTCTGTCGGTGACGGTCTGGGCGCACCACATGTACGTCACGGGCGGTGTGCTGCTGCCGTTCTTCTCCTTCATGACCTTCCTGATCGCGGTGCCGACCGGTGTGAAGTTCTTCAACTGGATCGGCACGATGTGGGGCGGTTCGCTGTCCTTCGAGACACCGATGCTCTGGGCGACCGGCTTCCTGGTCACCTTCACGTTCGGTGGTCTGACCGGTGTCATCCTGGCCTCGCCGCCGCTGGACTTCCACGTCTCCGACACGTACTTCGTCGTCGCGCACTTCCACTACACGCTCTTCGGTACGGTCGTGTACGCGATGTTCGCGGGATTCCACTTCTGGTGGCCCAAGTTCACCGGCAAGATGCTCGACGAGCGGCTCGGCAAGATCACGTTCTGGACGCTCACGGCCGGCTTCCACCTCACCTTCCTGGTGCAGCACTGGCTGGGCGTCGAGGGCATGCCCCGCCGGTACGCCGACTACCTGGCCGCCGACGGCTTCACCGGCCTCAACATGCTCTCCACCATCGGGTCGTTCCTGCTCGGCCTGTCGCTGCTGCCCTTCATGTACAACGTCTGGAAGACGGCCAAGTACGGCAAGCCGGTCGGTGTCGACGACCCGTGGGGCTACGGCCGTTCGCTGGAGTGGGCCACCTCCTGCCCGCCGCCGCGGCACAACTTCGTGAAGCTGCCGCAGATCCGGTCCGAGTCCCCGGCGTTCGACCTGCACCACCCCGAGGTCGTCGCCGCCGCGGAGAAGGTGGGCTGAACCATGTCCCGGACCGTGCTGGCCCTGGGGGCCGCGATGGTGACGGCCGCCGGCTGCGTCTGGTACCTGCCGGCCCTGGCCGACCTGCGCGCCGGTGCCGACCGCCCCGTCTCCCGCCGCACTGCCGCGGCGGCCTGTCTGAGCGGCTGGACCACGATCGGGCTCGTCGCCGCACTGCTGCTGGTGGCCCGGGCATGGTGGATCCCCTGCGGCGTCGCCGTGGCGGGCGCCGCCGTCACGGTCGGCCTCAGGGCCCGCGCGGCGATGCAGCACCGGCGCGAGGTGCAGGAGGCCGCCCGCCACTGGGCGGAGTTGCGTGACGCTTCACCCCGGGGTGGTACCGACCGCTCACGTCACGTCTTCGCCGCTCTGGTCGCCGGCGGGCTGGCCATGGCCGCGCTCACCGCGGCCGTGGCGCTGGGCACCGGTCCTGACGACGGTCCGCACTGGGTGCTGGCCGTCGCCGCTCCGGCCGTGGTGGTGGGTCTGTTCCTCACCGCCGCGATCGCCTGCGCGCACGGGTCCCGTCGCGCCGCGGCGGGCCACGCGCGAATCTCACGCTAGTGCCCTGACCATAACGATCGCCGGGCCCCGGCTCCCCCGTAGAAACGGGGGAGCCGGGGCCCTCGGCTGTCTGGACGTCAGTGTCCGGCAGGGGCACCGGTCAGGACAGGGTGACCTCGACCGGCAGCTTCTTGATGCCGTTGACGAAGTTGGAGCGGACGCGGGGGATGTCGCCGGCGAGGCGGATGTCCGCGATGCGCGGGATCAGCTCCTCGAACATGATGCGGATCTCGGTGCGGGCCAGCAGGTTGCCCAGGCACAGGTGCGGGCTGCCCTTGCCGAAGGTGACATGGTCGTTGTCCTGCCGGGTGACGTCGAAGTCGTACGGGTTGCCGAAGACCTTCTCGTCGCGGTTGCCGGAGGCGAACCACATCACGACCTTGTCGCCTTCCTTGACACGCTTGCCGCCGAGTTCGACGTCGCGGGTCGCGGTGCGCCGGAAGTGGTAGAGCGGCGAGGCCCAGCGCAGGAACTCCTCCACCGCGCCCGGGATGAGTGAGGGGTCGTCCTTGAGGCGGGCCAGCTGCTCCGGATGCTGGAGGAGTGCCAGCATGGAGTGGGAGATGGTGTGGCGGGTGGTCTCGTTGCCGGCGACCACCAGCAGCAGGAAGTAGTTGTCGAAGTCCTGCGCCGAGAGCGGGACACCGTCGCGGGGTGTCTCGTTGACCAGTCGGGAGACGAGGTCGGTGCCGTTGCCGCCGCGCCGCTGCCGGGCGAGTTCGCGACCGTACTCGAAGACCTCGATCGAGGCGGGGGAGCGGAAGGGCAGGTCGCGGTACTTCTCGCTCTCCGCGGTGTTCAGCAGTACGTCCGCGTAGTCCGGGTCGGTGTTGCCGATGATCCGGTTGCCCCAGTCGATGAGCTGCTGGTTGTCCTCCGGCGGCACGTCGAGGAGGCGGGCGAGGACGTTGATGGGGAAGTCGGCGGACACCTCCTTGACGAAGTCGAAGGTGCCCTTGGCCAGGGCCGCGTCGAGGGTCTGTGCGGTCAGGCCGCGCAGGAAGTCGCTGTAGCTGCTGATGACGTTCGCGCCGAACTGCCGCTGGATCACACTGCGCAGTGCACGGTGGCGGACACCGTCCATCTCCAGGATGGAGGCGCGCTTCTTGATCTGGTCGTCGTCGACCTCTTCGAGGTTGACGAACTTCGTGGAGGTGAACGTCTCCGCGTCGCGGTCGACGCGGGCGATGTCGGCGTGCTGGGTGACGGCCCAGAAGCCGGAGTTGGGAGCCTCTTCGGGCTGCCAGTGCACCGGATCCTCGTGGCGCAGGGTGTGGAACATGCGCCAGGGCTTGATGCCGTCGGTGAAGTTGTCGAGGTCGGCGAGGTCGACCTGGTCGAGCGGGAGCGGCTCGTCGAGGGCGGCGCGCAGTTCGGCGCCGGTGGTGGGGACGCTGGGGCTGGTCATGGCGGTGGGTCTCCTGGGCGAAGGGGGTGAAGGGCGAGGGCCCGAGGGGTGAGGGAGCCGGGTGGTGAGGGGCGAAGGCTCGGGGACCGTCACAGGTGATGGGCGTACTCGGTGAACTCCCAGTCGGTGACGTGCCTCCCGAAGCGTTCGACCTCGTTGCGCTTGTAGGCGAGGAAGGAGGCGGTGAAGTCCTTGCCGAGGACCTCGGTCAGCGCGGTGTCCGCCTCCAGGGCGTCGAGCGCGGCGGGCAGGTTCATGGGCAGCAGGGCCGAGCGAGCGGTGTCGTAGCCGTAGCCCTCCAGCGGGGCCGGGGGCTCCTGGCCCGCCTGGACGCCGAGCAGCGCGGCTGCGATGGTGCCGGCGATCAGCAGGTAGGGGTTGGCGCCGGCGTCGCCGAGGCGGAGTTCGATGCGGGCGCCCGAGCCGCGCTCCGGTGGGATGCGGACCATGGCGCTGCGGTTGTCCAGCCCCCAGTCGATCAACCAGGGGGCGAGGGTGTCGGGCCCGAAGCGCTTGTAGGAGTTGACGGTCGGATTGGCCAGCGCCGCGAGCGCGGGGGCATGGGCGATGACGCCCGCCACGGCGTGACGCGCGGTGGCGGACAGGCCGTACGCCCCGGCGGGATCGTCGAAGGCGTTGCGGGTGCCCGTCGTGTCGGTGGTCTCGCAGGACAGGTGGAGGTGGAAGCCGGAGCCGCCCGCGTCCCCGAAGGGCTTGGCCATGAAGGTGGCCAGGTTGCCCTCCCGGCGGGCCAGTTCCTTGACGGCGGCCTTGAAGCGGAAGGCGCGGTCGGCGGCGTCCAGAGCGTCGGAGTGGGTCAGGTTGATCTCGTACTGGCCGCCGTCGAACTCGTGGTTCCCGGCGACGACGCCGAGGCCGAGGTCGCGCAACTGCCGCAGGGTGCGCAGCAGATGGTTGTCGGGGTCGGCGCGCAGCCCGGCGGTGTAGACGGCTCCGGTGGCCTCCGGGGAGCGGCGCCAGCCGGTGGGCGTGCCGGGGGCGGGCTCCAGCAGGAAGTACTCCAACTCGGGGCCGACGACAGGGCGCAGCCCGTGCTCGGCGCAGCGGGCCAGCACGGAACGCAGCAGGTCGCGGGGCGATTCGGCGGCCGCCCGGCCGGTCGCCGAGTCGGTGACCTCGCCGAGACAACTGGCGACGCCCGGCTCCCACGGCAGTGGCACGAGCGTGTCCAGGTCCGGCCGTACGTTGACGTCCGGCAGTCCGGCGTCGAGTCCTCCGGCGACGGGGACCACGTCGCCCTGCGGGCTGGTGTGGTACACGGCCTTGCAGAAGGCGAGACCGTGCGCGCAGGCCGAGGGCAGATGGTCCAGCAGCACATCGCGGGCACGGTCGGTGCCGATGAGGTCGGGGTAGACCACCCTGACCACGTCGATGCCCTCGGCGGAGAGCCGCTCCATGTGCCGGTGGATGTCTGGGGTGTCCTGGGCGCTCACCGATGTCTCCTTGGGCGGGGTGGTGGGGCGCCCCCGGGCCGTGGGCCTGTCTGGCCCCGGGGGTCCGAGGGCGGAAGGACGAGAGCCCGGGTGAGGGAGGGGGGCGCTTCCCGAGCCATTCATTTGAGCCCGAACGATAAGAAGCGGATTTGCGGGGCCGCAAGAGGGTGGTCGAAAAAATTTATCCATCCGGACAGCTCTTGACCAGCGCCCGATGCGTTCCTATGTTGTTTGACGCCAAACGAGTTGGGGGTGCGTCTCCCGCACCCCTTTGGCCGAGGGGCCCGGTCCGACACCGGTCGGGCCCCTCTCATCCCCATCGCCTCGCTCCGACGCCCTTACCCCTCAGGAGGACCGGCCATGAAGGTCGTCGTCGACATGAACAAGTGCCAGGACCACGGCCAGTGCGTCTTCGCGGCTCCCGATGTCTTCCGCATGGACGACGACGATCACCTGGCCTACGTCCCCGACCCGGACGACGCCCTGCGCGACGAGGTCGAGGAAGCCGCCGACGTGTGTCCGCTCCAGGCCATCCGGATCGAGGACTGACATGGGCGCCCGCATCGTCGTCGCCGGTGCCTCCATGGGAGGCCTGCGGGCCGCCGAGCAGGTGCGCGCGGCGGGCTGGACCGGCGCCGTCACCGTGGTCGGGGCCGAGCCGCACATGCCCTACAACAGGCCCCCTTTGTCGAAGGAGGTCCTGGCCGGCAAGGCGTCCTTCGCGTCACTGACCTTCACGCCCAAGGCGTCCGCGGCCGATGTCGAGTGGCGCCTGGGCGCGGCCGTCACCTCCGCCCGCCTGGCGGACCGCGTCGTCGTGCTGGAGGACGGCGCCGAGCTGCCGTTCGACGGCCTGGTCGTCGCCACCGGCATGCGACCGCGCCGGCTGCGCTGCCCGGGCCCGCTCGCAGGCCGGCACACGGTCCGTACGATCGCCGACGCGCAGGTCCTGCGGGACGAGCTGACCCGACCGGGCGTGCGCGTGGTCGTGGTGGGTGCCGGATTCATCGGCTGCGAGGTCGCCGCCACCGCGGTCGCACTCGGTGCCGCCGAGGTCACCGTCGTCGACCCTCTGCCCCTGCCCATGGCGGGGCCGCTCGGTGATCTGCTCGCCGCCGCACTGTTGCGGCGCCACCAGGAACGCGGGGTGCGCTTCGCGCTCGGCACGGGTGTCGCCGGTTTCGAGGGCGAGGACCGCGTCACCGGGGTCCGGCTCGACGACGGCACGGTCCTCGCTGCCGACGTGGTCGTGGAGTCCGTGGGCTCGGTCGCCAACACCGAGTGGCTCGACGGCAACGGCCTCGACCTGTCCGACGGGGTGCTCACCGACGAGCACCTGCGGGTCGGCGGCCTTCCCTACGTGGTGGCGGTCGGTGACATCGCCCGCTTCCCCAACGCCCGCTATGACGGCGTGGCGCGCAGGGTCGAGCACTGGTCGATCCCCACCGACACCGCCCGGCACGCCGCGAAGGCCCTCGTCGCTCATCTCACCGATGCCGACGTCGGCTTGGCGCCCTTCGCGCCGCTGCCCACCTTCTGGAGCGACCAGCACGAGTTCCGGTTGCAGTCCTTCGGGGCGCCCGGGCTCGGCAAGGACGACGTACGGGTCCTTGACGGCGACCCGCAGGAGGACCTCCTCGTCGGATACCACCGCGACGGTCGCCTGGTCGGTGTCGTCGCCCTCGGCGGACAGGCCGCGGCGGGCGCCGCCGCCCGCTACCGCGCCGAACTCCTCAAGCAACCCGCCCTCACCGCCCAAGGAATCCCGACATGACCAGCGTCCGCGGTTACTTCCCGCCCAAGACGGCGACCGGCTCCTCCTCGCTGATCCCCTCGCCACCCTGGCGCTACTCCGGCGACCTGCTGACCGTCGAGTACCGCACCGACCCCGCCCGAGTGCGCGAACTGCTGCCCGCGCCACTGGAACTGGCCGACGAGGACCCCGGCGCCGTCGCGCTGATCTGGGCCGACTGGCAGTCCTGTTCGGCATCCGGGGAGGAACTGCTCGACCCGGTGCGCGCCCAGTACAAGGAGGCCTTCGCCGTCGTCCGCTGCTCCTACCGGGGACAGACGTACTCGCGTTGCGTCTACATCTGGGTCGACAAGGACTTCGCGATCGCCCGCGGGCTGCACCAGGGCTACCCGAAGAAGCTCGGATCGATCCACCAGACGCGTCCACACCCGTACGGTCCCGCGCCGCGCATCGAGGCGGGCGCCCGCTTCGGCGCCACCCTCGCCGCCGCGGACCGGCGCCTGGCCCAGGCCGTGGTCACCCTGCGGGAGCCGTCCGAGACGAACGGTTTCGTCAACGGCCACCCCATGGCGCACCACCGCTGGCTGCCGTCGATCGAGAAGGGCAAGGGACTCGCCCTCGACGAGCTGGTCGAGGCCGGTGCCGCCGCCTTCGAGGCCGGGCAGGCCTGGCGTGGCGAGGCGGAGCTGGAGCTGTTCGAGGCACCCACCGAGGAGCTGGCCCGCCTGGAGATCCACGAGCCGATCGCCGCCTACTACAGCCAGGTCGGTGTCGTGTGGGACGGCGGGCGGCTGCTGGAGTCCGGCACGTCCGGCGCCGAGTGACGCCCGCACCGAAAGGACTTGGAGACCGGACATGACCGACCACACCATCACCGTCGCCGGCGTCGCCGTCGACACGCGGCACTGGATCGGCGGAGAGCGCGTCGCCTCCCCGGAGACGTTCACCGATGTCTCACCGATCGACTCAGGCGTCCTCGGTGAGATCTCCCGGGGCACCTCCGTGGAGGCCGAGGCCGCCGTGGCCGCCGCGAAGGCCGCCTTCCCCGGCTGGGCCGCCACGCCCGTCACCGAACGTGCCCGCGTCCTGCACGCCATCGCCGACGGTGTCGAGAAGCGCATCGAAGAGCTCGCGATCGTCGAGACCACCGACAACGGGGCCCTGCTGCGCTCCCACCGCCGGGGCGTGATGCCGCGAGTCGCCCACAACTTCCGCTTCTTCGCCGACTGGCTGCTGCGCCTCGACCACGACGACTTCGAGACGCGCGGCCACACCAACCACGTCAGCTGGGACCCGGCGGGGCCCTGTGTGCTGATCACCCCGTGGAACGCGCCGCTGATGCTGGCCACCTGGAAGGTGGCCCCGGCGCTGGCCGCCGGGAACACGGTGATCCTCAAGCCCGCCGAGTGGTCGCCGCTGACCGCCTCGCTGCTCGCCGACATCGCCGCGGAGGCCGGTCTTCCGGCCGGTGTCCTCAACGTCGTCCAGGGCTACGGCGCCGAGGCGGGCAGCGCTCTCGTCTCCCACCCGGACGTGCGACGGGTCAGCTTTACCGGCTCGGTGCCCACGGCCAGGCGGATCGCGGAGTCCGCCGCCGCGAACCTCACCCCGCTCAGCCTCGAACTCGGCGGCAAGTCCCCGCTGTTGGTGTTCGCGGACGCCGACCTGGACCTTGCCGTCGACCTCGCGGTGGAGCAGTACGACAACGCCGGCCAGGTCTGTCTCGCGGCCACCCGCATCCTCGTCGAGGAGTCGGTCGCCGAGGAGTTCACCCGACGCTTCGTCGAGAAGGCCGCACTGCTCAGCCAGGGCGATCCGCGCGACGAGACCACCGACATCGGCCCCAACATCCACGCCCGGCAACTGGAGAAGATCGACGGGTTCGTCCAGCGGGCCGTCGCGGCGGGGGCCCGCGCGGTCATCGGCGGCCACCGGGGGGACGGCCTGTACTACGCGCCTACCCTCCTCACTGATGTCGCCCAGGACTCCGAGATCGTCCAGGAGGAGGTCTTCGGCCCGGTGCTGACCCTGCAGACCTTCACCGACGAGGAGGAAGCCGTCCGCATCGCCAACGACACCCGCTTCGGTCTCGCCGCGACCGTCGCCACCGGCGACCGCGAGCGCGCCGAACGCGTCACCGCACGGCTCGTCGCGGGCACCGTGTGGGTCAACTGCTTCTTCGTACGCGACCTTCAGGCCCCCTTCGGCGGCTCGCGCCATTCCGGTGTCGGCCGCGAAGGCGGCACCTGGAGCTTCGACTTCTACTGCGACCTGAAGAACACCGTGACCGCCCCGAAGGGATGGAAGGATCATGGGTGAGATCGTCGGGGCAGGCCTGCTCGCCCATGTCCCCACCATCGTGCTGCCCGAGGCCGACCGCCTGGAGCTGAACGAGGGCAAGGAGATCACCCTCGTCACCGGCCTGGAGCAGCTGCGCGGGGACGTCTTCGAGCGCGACGACTACGACACCGTCGTCGTCCTGGACTCGCACTGGGCGACCACCGTCGAGTTCGTCGTCACCGCGCAGGACCGGCGGGCGGGCCTGTTCACCTCCGAAGAACTGCCGCGCGGTATGTGCCGCATGCCGTACGACTACCCCGGTGACCCCGAACTCGCCCACAACATCGCCTCGTTCGCCGACCGGCACGGTACCTGGATCACCGCGATCGACGACGCTTACCTGCCGGTCTACTACGCCACGATCAACCTCTGGAAGTTCCTCGGCGAGGGCCTGCCGGACAAGAGATGGGTGACCATCGGTGTCTGCCAGACCGGCGACATGGAGGACCATCTGCGCCTCGGCCGGGCCCTGGCGGACGGCATCGCCGCCACTCCCGGCCGCCGGGTGCTGCTCATCGCCTCCGGTGCCCTCTCGCACACCTTCTGGCCGCTGCGCGAGCTGCGCGACCACGAGGCCAGCGACCCGGTGCACATCTTCACACCCGAGGCGCGCGAGGCGGACGAGCAGCGCATCGCCTGGTTCAAGGAGGGTCGCCACGACCAGGTCCTGGACACGATGGACGAGTTCTGGAAGTACAAGCCCGAGGCGAAGTTCTTCCACTACCTGATGATGGCCGGCGCCCTCGGTGAGCGGTCGTGTGTCGCCAGGGCCCGCCAGTACGGAGAGTACGAGAACTCCGTGGGCACCGGTCAGGTCCACCTCTGGTTCGATCGCCCCGCCGGCGGCTGGACCGGTACCGGTACCGGTCTCTCGACGCCCCCGTCGCCGCACACCTCGCACAGCCGTAACTAGGAGCCCCGCATGCCCGAGTACCGCCGCATCCTCCTGGACGGCGCCACCGTCCAGGTCACCGTCGAGGGTGATGAACTGGTCGCCGCGGACGGCCGTCGCGTCAAGGCCGACGACGCCAGGCACCTGCCCCCGGTCGTCCCGTCCAAGGTGATCGCCGTCCATCTCAACCACCGCAGCCGGGTCGAGGAGTTCCAGATCGAACTTCCCGACACACCTACGTACTTCCACAAGCCCACCTCGGCACTGAACTCCCACAAGGGCGCGATCGTCCGCCCCGAGGGCTGCCAGTGGCTCAACTACGAGGGTGAGGTCGCCATCGTCATCGGGCGGACCGCACGGAACATCTCCCCGGCCGCGGCGGGGGAGTACATCGCGGGCTACACCGTCGCCAACGACTACGGCCTGCACGACTTCCGTGACACCGACGCCGGGTCCATGCTGCGCGTCAAGGGCTCGGACACCCTCTGCCCGCTCGGCCCCGGCCTCGTCACCGGCTGGGACTTCCACGGCAAGCGGCTGCGGACGTACGTCAACGGCGAGGTGGTGCAGGACGGTTCGACCGACGAGATGAAGTGGGACATGCACTACCTCGTCGCCGACATCGCCCGCACCATCACCCTCTACCCCGGCGACGTCCTGCTGTCCGGCACCCCTGCCAACTCCCGTCCCGTGCAACCGGGTGACGTGGTCGAGGTGGAGGTCGAGGGCCTCGGCCGGCTCACCAACCACATCGTCACCGGGCCGGTCCCCGTCCGCACCGACGTGGGCGCGCAGCCCACGGAATCCGAGGAGGTCCTGTCCACCGCCCTCGGCGGGGACTGGGAGTTCCGCGGGATCCGGCCACCCAAGCGCTGAACCACCCGCCCACGCCGCACCGGGCCCGGCACGGGCCGCCCGGTGCGGCGCGGGCGTTCCTCGTTGGAAGGCGGCGGACAGGCAGGGCGTGTTCGGTCGCGGCGCGGGCTCACGGTGCCGTGTCCGGCCGGCCGGTGTGGTGTGTGCGGCGTGCCTGCGAGGCAGGTGCGTCCGGCTGGGAGGGTGGTGCTGAGTGATGCGGGCGGGGGTAGGGTCGCAACCATGATCGATTCCGCGGGCGTGTCCGGGAGCCGGCGGCAGGGCAAGCGTCTGCACTACGGGGAGGGGCGCGAAGCCCTGCTGAACGCCGCCGTGCGGGTCGTGGCCCGCGGCGGACTGCGCAAGCTCACCTATCGGGCCGTCGCGGAGGAGGCCGGGGTGACCCATGGGCTCGTCGTGCACCACTTCGGCTCGCGTGACGCACTGATCGAGGAGGCCCTCACCCATACGATCCGCACCTCATTGAGTACCAGTGCGCTCGAACCCGGCACCGGGAAGGTCGCGGACTTCTCGGCCGGACTGGCCGAGATGGTCACGGCTGATCCGGGCACCCAGGCGTTCCAGTACGAGCTGCTCCTCGAAGCGCGACGCAGGCCGGAGCTGCTGCCGCATCTTCGTGTCCTGTACGACGAGTACTTCGACGCCACCCAGCGCGAGTTGACCCGGATGCTGCCCGCCGGAGCCGACCGGGCGCTGGCGCGACTGGTCTTCGCCGCGTTGGACGGCCTTGTACTGCACCAACTCGTCTTCGGCGAACCCGAGGTCATCGACACCGCGCTGGAGGAACTGCGCTCCCTGCTCAGACTCCTCCACGCCGACGGCGGCGCTGACGGCGACAGCGACTCCGACGGCGGCGGTGAATGACCCGCTGAGCGGGACATGAAAGGCCCTGGTGTCCAGGGCCTTTCACATGTGTCACGGGTCTGCGTGCGATGCGCGGCGATTCCGCATGGGCCCGCGCCATCCGGCGAGACGGGTGGGCACGGCTGTGCCTGCCGGGAATCTCGGCTCAACCTCTTGCCAATCGGATAGTTCCAGCTCACCATGAGGCAACTCGTTTGGCCTTAAATGAAATCTTGCTCGTCCCGCTCCCGATAGGTGATTCGAGTGGACACTCAGACGGCGGCCGCCCCGCCCATCGCGCACGATTCCCCCACGTCAGGCAGACTCAAGCCCAATTCCCTCGGCGTCCTGGGCATCCTTTTCTTCGTCCTCTCCGCACAGGCGCCGCTGACCGGCATGGCCGGGGCCGTACCCCTCGCCGTCGGGATCGGCAACGGGGCCGGCACCCCCGCCGCGTATGTCGCCTCCGGTGCCATGGTCCTGCTGTTCTCCGTGGGCTTCGTCGCCATGGGCCGGCACGTCGTGGACGCCGGCGCCTTCTACACCTACATCGGCAAGGGTCTGGGACGCCTGATCGGCTCCGGCAGCGCCGCCGTCGCACTCTTCGCCTACTGTTCAATCCAGGCGGCCATGTACGGGCTGTACGGCGCGACGGTGAGCGGACTGGTCGAGCACTACGCCGGTGTGCACGTGGCGTGGTGGATCTGGGTCCTGGTCACCATGGCCGTCGTCCAGGTCCTCGGTGCCGCGGGGATCGAGATGGGCGCCAAGGTCCTGACGGTCTTCGTGCTGGCGGAGTTCAGCATCCTGCTCGCCTTCGCCCTCGTGACCTTCTTCAAGGGGGGAGGGTCCGAGGGCCTCGGCTTCACCGACAGCTTCTCGCCGTCCGCCGTCCTCCAGGGCGCTCCGGGGGTGGCCCTGATGTTCGCCGTGGCGTCGATGTTCGGCTTCGAGGCCACCGCCATCTACGGCGAGGAGGCCCGGGAGCCCCGTAAGACCGTGCCCCGGGCCACCTATCTGTCGGTCGCGGTGGTCACCGGCTTCTTCGCCTTCACCTCCTGGATGTTGATCTCCGCGCACGGAGCGTCCAAGGCCACGTCCGACGCGGGTCGGGCGCTGGAGTCGGATGCCACGACCTTCGTCTTCGGCCCCATCGCCGACCGGTTCGGCGCCTGGACCGGCGATGTGCTGCCCGTGCTGCTGGCCACCTCGCTCTTCGCGGGCATCCTGGCGTTCCACAACTCCGCCAACCGCTACCTGTTCTCCCTCGGCCGGGAAGGCCTGCTGCCGCACGGGCTGACCGCCATCAACCGGCGTCACTCGCCCTGGGTGGCAGGCAACGTGCAGACCGCGATCGCGCTGCTGCTGGTCATGCCCTTCGCGCTGCTGGGCAAGGACCCGGTGCTGATGCTCTTCTCCTGGTTCAGTGGGGTGGCGGTGCTGGCGATGATGCTCCTCTACTTCCTGACCTCCGTCTCGGTGATCGCCTTCTTCCGCCGTACGCGCGCCGACACCCGGCCGTGGAACACACTCATCGCCCCCGCACTGGGTGCACTCGGCATCGCCGGTGCCATCTGGCTGATCGTCCAGAACTTCACCACGCTCATCGGCGGCGACGAGACCACCGCCCTGTGGCTCCAGCTCACCGTGCCGGTGGTCCTGGCTCTCGGGGTCGCCGCCGCCAGGCTGAACCGCGGCAGGACGGTGCGGCAGAACTGACGCACACCGTCTCGGCGGCGCCCGGACCGCCCGTGATCCCGAGTGTGTCGAAGCCGCGGGCCCGGGCGCTCCGAACAGCGCCCGGGCCCGCGGCCTCCTGGTATCCCAGATGAGCGGGGCGTTCGGCCCGTATCGTTCAGACATGGACATCACCGCTTCACCCCGCGTCCTCGTCATCGGACTTGATCCGTATCGGGTGCCTGGGCCGTGGGATCCTGAGCCGTTGGTCAAGGCGATCGAGGCGGGCCTGACCAAGTTCGCCGAACATGGTGTGGGCGTCGAGACCTGCCTGATCGGCCTTGATGGAAGTGACGACGTCGAAGCGGTCGTCGGGAACGCGCTGCGATCTCATCCGTGGGAGTGCGTTACCGTCGGCGGTGGCCTCAGGCACTCGGACGATCAGGTCGAACTCCTCGAGCAGGTGATCAACCTGGTCCGGCGACACGCACCCGATGCGGCCATCGCGTTCAACAGCACCCCAGCCACCACCTACGAGGCCGCAGCCCGTTGGATCGAGTGACGACAGTGATCTACGGGGCTTCCTGTTCTCCGGCGGCGCCCTTGCGTAGAGGTTGGCCGTCGCCGCCATGCGGCTCCGGCCTCGTCCGTAACGCCCCGGACAGCCGTCAGTCGACGAACGAAACCTCGGGGTAGGCGGCCGAAGGACCGTCGAGGAGGCCGTGCTCGGGGCAGTGTCGAAGGTGCACGTCGAAGAAGGCGCTGAGGTAGGCGCGTTGTGCTCGTAGGGAGCGAGCCGGCTCTATGTCGCCGACGAGCCCGGCGAGCTTGTCGGCAGGCATCTTCCCGGCGGCGGCGATGGACGGCAGTTGGGTCTGGAGATCGGTGTAGGCATAGTGGCCGGCGGAGGTCATCTGGAGGTTGCGGTGCCAGCCGCGCAGGTGCTGCCAGAGAGATGAGAGCACGTCGTCGTGGTGGTTGCCGAGTATGCTGTTCATCAGCAGGAACGGCTGATCGAGGCCGTCCTCGACGACGGAGCCGATCGCTTCCGGCCCGGAGCCCACCGCGCCATCGAGGTCGGCGGCCGCGAGGATGCGCGGGTCGTCGTGCATGGCCTGGGCGGCCGTGGCTCCGCCGATCGAGTGCCCGAACATGCCGACCGTGGACACGTCGGCGACGTCGCGCTTGTCCAACTGGTCGAGGACGAACCTGACATCGGCCACCCGAACGTCGACCAGGGCGCGGAGAGTCGCCTCTTCCGTGGCGTCGAGCACGGTGGCGACGCGGCCGTCGGGGAACTGCACGGCGATCGTCTCGTGGGTGTGGTCGATGGCCACCACCAGGTAGCCCCGGCTGGCCAGGTCCTCGGCGAGGACGGTCCCGAAGCCGCGTGGGACGTTCCTGCCCGGCGAGTAAAGGATCACCGGCAGCCCGCCGCGCCGGTGCCGGACCGGGGCGCGGTGGACGGCGTGGGTCTGGGTGGCCACCCAGTCCACGGCCCCGGGCTCGACCGAGAACTGCTGCTCGACGAGCCGCTGCCACTCGGCCGCCACCCCCGGCGGGAGCTGACGTGCGGGCACTCGCCCAGGCATGGGCCGGGCGGGATACCAGAAGGTGACCATCAACTCCCGTGCGGCGGCAGCGCGGGTGGGGAGCCAGGGATCGGCGCGGGTGTGGTCCACCAGGTGCAGCGACACCGTGCCGACAGGGTAAGGGCCGGTGGGCGACGGCAACGTCATGGTGACGGGGCCGGGACGGGCGCGGCCACCGGGTGCCGCCTCGGCGCTGCTCGCACCGGCCCTCGGTGCGAGCAGCGCAAGGCCGAGGACGCCGACGAACTGGCGGCGGCGAAGGTTCGTAGGACTCATGCCCCGACGCTAGGGAGCGGACCGGGCCGGAGCGTCCTCCCTCAGACGGGACCGCCTCCGCCGGACGGCGGAGGCGGTCGGACGGGCCGGCTGACGCCGCCTGCCGGGCACTGGCGTCACCGCGGGGCGTTCGCCACCCGGTCGAGGAAGCCGTCGACCAGGCGGCCGGCGTTCTCGCGAGCCGCCGGTTCCATGGCGTGGCTCTGCGCGAGTAGTTCGTCCGGATCCAGGCCGTGCCGCAGGCACTGCTCCCTGCCGCCCAGTTCGATCCAGCCGCGGAGCATCGCCATGGTGATCTCCGGATGGAACTGCACCCCGAGGGCGCGTCCCACCTGGAAGGCCTGCGCGCACACGGCGTTGCGGGCCACCTCCTTCGCGTCCGCCGGCGGAAGGAAGCGGTCGTAGTGCCACTGCAGCCAGGGTCCCGGCGGGACCAGGCCGGGATCGTCAGTGTCGACCTCCGTCCAGCCGATCTCGGGACGGGGAGCGGACTCGACGGACCCGCCGAGTGCGGTGGCCAGCGCCTGGGCGCCGAAGCAGACGCCCAGTACCGGCACGCCGAGGAGGTGGGCCCGGCGCAGCAGGGCGAGTTCGCCGCCGATCCAGCCGCCTATGGCCTCCTCGTCGTACACCGACCAGGGGGCGCCGAGCGACACGATCAGGTCCCAGCCGTCGGCGTCGGGGAACTCGTAGGAGACGTTCGGTGCGTGGTGCCGGTCCTGCGGCACCACCGTGACGGTGGTGAGGTCGTATCCGCGCTCGACGAGCCGGGCACCGACCAGTCCCGGCTCCGTCACGTGTTCGTGCCGGATGACGAGTGCGCGCACGTCGACAGCTCCCTTCCCTGATCCGGCGACTGCCGGATCGATCCTGTTCAGCCCTTGTGGCGGTCCGCCGCCCGATCATATCGTTTGGCTTCAAATGTTTCGTCTGGAGGCCTCGCATGCTGGACGTATCCCATGAGGAGTGGCTGCGCCGCGCCAAGTCCCTCGACCCGCCCGGCGCCCATCACGTCGACGGCGCCGACCACCCCGGAGAGGGAGCGAGCTTCCCGGTCGTCTCGCCCCGCGACGGCCAGGTGCTGGCACAGGTCGCCGACGCCGGCCCCGCCGAGGTGGACATGGCCGTCGCCGCCGCCCGGCGGGCCTTCGACTCCGGGCCGTGGCCGCGCCTGGCGCCCGTCGAGCGCGGCCGAGTACTGCTGCGGATCGCCGATCTGCTCGAAGAACGGCGCGAGGAGCTGGCGTTGACCGTCAGCCTGGAGATGGGCAAGCCCATCAGCGACGCGTACGGAATCGAACTGCGTGCCGCCATCACCACCTTCCGCTGGTACGGGCAACTGGCCGACAAGCTCACCGACGAGTCCCCGCACACCGCGCCGGACGCGCTGGCACTGATCACCCGGGAGCCCGCCGGGGTCGTCGGCGCGGTCGTGCCATGGAACTTCCCTCTGACACTGGCGAGTTGGAAGGTGGCCCCGGCGCTGGCGGCCGGCTGTACGGTGGTGCTCAAGCCCTCCGAGAACTCCCCGCTGTCCGCGCTGCTGCTCGCCCGGATCGCCACCGAGGCCGGACTTCCGCCGGGGGTGCTGAACGTCGTGTGCGGTGACGGACCAGTGGCCGGCCGGGCCATCGGCCTCCATCCGGATGTCGACGTGCTCGCCTTCACGGGCTCCACCGCCGTCGGCCGCCACTTCCTGCGCTACGCCGCCGACTCCAACCTCAAGCGGGTCTGGCTGGAACTGGGCGGCAAGTCGCCGAACATCATCCTTCCCGACGCTCCTGATCTGGAGCAGGCCGCGGCCACGGCCGCCTGGGGCATCTTCTTCAACCAGGGCGAGATGTGCACCGCCCCCTCCCGGCTGCTGGTGCACTCGTCGATCGCCGAACAGGTCACCGAGGCCGTCGTGGCACGGGCGCGCGAACTGCGCGTCGGTGACCCCCTCGACCCGGCCACCGAGATGGGCGCACTGGTCGGCGAAGGTCACCTGGGCCGGGTCCTGGAGCACATCGATGCCGGCCTGGACGAAGGCGCCCGGCTGCGCGTCGGAGGCGGCCGCACCCTGGCCGAGTCGGGTGGCAGTTTCCTCCGGCCCACCGTCTTCGACCGGGTGGACCCGGAGATGCGGCTGGCCCGGGACGAGATCTTCGGCCCCGTCCTTTCCGTGCTCACCTTCGACGACCTCGACGAGGCCGTCGCACTCGCCAACGCCACGGAGTACGGGCTCGCCGCCGCGGTGTGGACCTCCGACCTGAGGACCGCCCACCAGGTCTCGCGCGCCCTGAAGGCCGGCACGGTCTGGGTGAACTGCTACGAGGAGGGCGATCTGACCGTTCCCTTCGGCGGCATGAAGCAGTCCGGCAACGGCCGTGACAAGTCCGTCCACGCCATCGAGAAGTACACCGAGCTCAAGACCACCTGGATCCAGCTGTGAGACCGCTCATCGCCCTCCCCGCCCGTTTCTCCGCCACGACCTCCGCCCTGCGGTACGCCGCCGAGGTCAACGCCCGCGCGCTCATCGAGGCGGTGTGGCGGGCCGGCGGCGAACCCGCCACCATCCATCCGGTCGCCCCCGCCGCCGAGGACCTCGCCGCCCGGCTCGCCCGTTTCGACGGCGTCCTGCTCCCGGGTGGCGGGGACATCGCCCCGTCCCGCTACGGCGTCACCGACACCCACGACAGCGTCTACGACGTCGACGACCTCCAGGACGCCTTCGACCTCGAAGTCGCCCGCACGGCACTCACCTCCGGCCTCCCCCTGCTCGCCATCTGCCGCGGTCTGCAGATAGTCAACGTCGCCCTCGGCGGCAGCCTGGAGCAGGACATGGGCGGCCCGGAGCGCGCGCACCGCCATGTCGTGCACCCGGTCGCGATCCGACGTGGAACCCTGCTCGAACAGGCCACCGGAGTCGGTAAGGCGGAGGCGTCCTGCTTCCACCACCAGCGCGTCGACCGCACCGGGGACGGGCTCGCGGCCACCGCACACGCCGCGGACGGCACCGTGGAAGGGCTCGAACTCCCCGGCGCGGCCGGATGGTTCACCGCCGTTCAGTGGCATCCCGAGGACACCGCCCACGAAGACCCCGCCCAGCAGGGACTGTTCGACGCCCTCGTACGGGCCGCTCGCGAGAAAAGCCGAAGCTGACCCGGCCGTCCCCTTCCCTGTGACCGCCTCAACTCGACGGTGTGGCGATCCCCTTGGTGATCGTGGGCCCGAAGCGGCGCAGCTGCGGCAGGGTGGTGACCATGTGGGCCACGACCCGCTCGCTGAGGCAGACATGGTGGTGGGGGACATCCCCGGGAAAGCGCACGAAGTCACCGGCCGACAGGTCCACCGGTTCATTGACCGGGCCGGTGCGCAGCTTCCCGGTGATCACGTAGAGGTGGTGCAGAGTGCCCGGGGCGTGCGCGGCGATCGTTTCGGGGGTCCCGGTGCCGCGCTCCAGACGGAGTACCAGGGTCCGGACGTAGCCCGAACCGTAGGTCTCGTCCAGCGGACGCTCGGCCCAGTGCTCCCGATCGACCCATTCGCCCTCGTCGTGCCGCTGGACGTAGACCGGGGTGCCCCACTCGGTCAGCAGGCGGCGGGTCGGCACGTCCAGTGCGGCACCGAGCAGGGCCAGGGTCTCCACGGTGGGGTTGCCCAAGCCCTGCTCGATCTTGCTCAGCGTCTGTTTCGACAGGCCGGACCGGCGGGCGAGTTCGCCCAGGGACATCGTCCTCTCCCGCCGGAAGCGCCGGACGTTGCGCGCCACGAGTTCGTTCTCCCGGGGCGCGGTGTCACTTTTAATATGCATCTCGTCATTGTTGACGAACGGCGGTGCAGTTCGCATCCTTGTCACGTAAAGGTTTCCGCGGTGTGTATTGAAAGTGACACCGCCCCTTGGCACTGAGGTGATCCACCATGACCGTGACCCTCGATGGCCCCGTGCGCGACGACCGGGCCGCTGTCGACAAGGCCATCAGCCTCCTCGTCGCCCTGGGAGACAGGGCCAGCGGGGGGATGGGGGTCAGCGAGCTCGCGCGGCGGGCACAGATGAGCAAGTCGACCGCGTACCGGGTGCTCGGCATGCTGGAGCGCAACGGCGTCGTGGAACGCGTCGGCACCGGCTACCAACTCGGTGAGCGGCTGCACCACCTGGGCCGTGCCGTCTACGCGCCGGGTGCCGAGAGCGTCCGCGACGTGCTGCTGCCCTACCTGGCCGACCTGTACGAATCGACCCGCGAGACGGTGCACCTGGCGGTGCTGCACGGCACCCACGTGGTCTATCTCGCCAAGCTCTACGGCCACCGTCCCGCGCCCGTGCCGTCCCGGATCGGCGGGCGGCTGCCGGCCCACACGACGGCCGTCGGCAAGGTCCTGCTCGCCTATGACTCCGACGCCGCGGAGCGGGTGATGTCCCAGCCGCTGGAGGGATTCACCGCGAACAGCATCACCGACCCGGACGACCTGTCCGCCGAACTGGACGTCATCCGCCGTACCGGTGTCGCCTTCGACGACGAGGAGTACCAGCCCGGGCTGGCCTGCGTGGCGGCCCCCGTGCTCAGCCGGGGCGGACGCGCGGTCGCGGCCCTGTCGGTCGCCGGGCGGCACGGCCGGATCGACCCCCGGGCGCTGAGCGCACAGGCGCGCCGCGTCGCCGCCGCGGCGTCCCGGGCGTGGGCGGGCCGGGTCGGCCGGCAGCCGTATGCCGACCTGAGGGCCCGCGCGTAGACCCCGTGCCGGGACGTCCGGCCACCACGGTGGCCGGACGTCCCGTGAGGGCCCGGGGCGGGGTACCGACGACGGCGAGCCCTCGTCACCCACCCGGGGCCGTCGGCGGTCAGGTAGTCGGAGCCGACCGCAGCAGATCCAGCGCTATGTCGACGATCATGTCCTCCTGACCGCCGACCAGCCCACGCCGTCCCACCTCCAGCAGGATGCTGCGCACATCGATGCCGTACTGCCGGGAGGCGGCCTCCGCGTGCCGCAGGAAGCTGGAGTAGACACCGGCGTAGCCAAGGGTGAGCGTCTCACGGTCGACCTGGACCGGACGGTCCTGCAAGGGCCGTACGAGATCGTCCGCGGCGTCCTGCAGGGCGAACAGGTCGCAGCCGTGTTTCCACCCCTGCAGCGAGGCCACCGCCACGAACGGCTCGATGGGGCAGTTGCCCGCGCCCGCGCCGTGTCCGGCGAGGGACGCGTCGACCCGGGTGACGCCCTCCTCGACGGCAACGACGGAGTTCGCGACCGCCAGGGACAGGTTCTGGTGGGCGTGGACACCGATCTGCGTCTCGGGCTTCAGCACATCGCGGTAGGCGCGGACGCGTTCGCGGACGCCGTCCATGGTGAGCCGGCCACCGGAGTCGGTGACGTACACACAGTGGGCGCCGTACGACTCCATCAACCTGGCCTGCTCGGCGAGCTTCCCGGCGGGGGCCATATGGCTGAGCATCAGGAACCCGGAGACGTCCATGCCGAGTTCGCGGGCGGTGGCGATGTGCTGGGCGGCGACATCGGCCTCGGTGCAGTGCGTGGCGATGCGCACGGACCGTACACCGAGCGAGTGCGCGTGCTTGAGTTCGGCGATGGTGCCGATGCCGGGCAGCAGCAGCGTGGTGAGCGTGGCCCGTTCGAGGACGGACGCGGCGGCCTCGATCCACTCCCAGTCCGTGTTGCTGCCGGGGCCGTAGTTCAGCGAGCCGCCCGCCAGGCCGTCGCCGTGGGCGACCTCGATCGCGTCGACGCCGGCCGCGTCCAGGGCGGCGACGATCCGGGTCACGTCGGCAGGGGTGATGCGATGCCGGACGGCGTGCATGCCGTCCCGCAGGGTGACGTCCTGGACGTACAGGTTCGTGGTCATGCGGGTGCCCCCTGGCGTGCGTGCTGGGCGATGCGCTCGGCGGTGCGCAGGGCGGCCGAGGTCATGATGTCGAGGTTGCCGGCGTAGGCGGGGAGGTAGTGGGCGGCGCCCTCGACCTCCAGGAACACCGACACCCGGGTGGTCACCTCGGGGGCGTCGGCGGGCAGCAGGGTGTGCACGGGCTCGTCGGCCGGCAGCGGGGTGAACTGGACGTCCTGCTTGAGCCGGTAGCCGGGTACGTACTGGGCGACCTCCGCCACCATGTCCGCCACCGAGGCGCGGATCGCCTGGTGATCGGCGTCGCCGATGAGACAGAAGACGGTGTCCCGCATGATGAGCGGCGGCTCTGCGGGGTTGAGGACGATGATCGCCTTACCGCGGGCCGCGCCGCCCACCTTCTCGATGGCCGCCGAGGTGGTCTCGGTGAACTCGTCGATGTTGGCGCGGGTGCCGGGGCCCGCGGACTTCGAGGCGATGGAGGCGACGATCTCCGCATAGGGGACGGGGGTCGTACGGGCGATGGCGTGGACGATGGGGATGGTGGCCTGGCCGCCGCAGGTGACCATGTTGACGTCGTCGGCGTTCAGGTGGGCGTCGAGATTGACCGCGGGGACGACGAACGGGCCGATCGCCGCGGGCGTGAGGTCGATCAGCTTCTTGCCGAACGGCTGGAGCCTTCGGGCATTGGTGAGGTGCGCCTTGGCCGAGGTGGCGTCGAAGACGATGTCGATGTCCTCGAAGCCGTCCATCGCGATCAGACCGTCGACGCCCTCGTGGGTGGTGGGCACCTTGAGACGGCGGGCCCGGGCGAGACCGTCCGAGTCCGGGTCGATGCCGACCATGGCTGCCATCTCCAGGCTCTCGGAGAGCCGGAGAACCTTGATCATCAAGTCGGTTCCGATGTTGCCGGAGCCGATCACGGCCACTTTCGTCTTCTTCATGAGGCGTCCTTGTCGGTGAACGTGGCGGTTACCGGGCCGAGGCCGGAGATCTCCGCGGAGACGGTGACGCCGGGTGCGATGACGGCCATCGGGCCGAGGGCGCCGGAGAGCACGAGCTGGCCGGCGCGCAGGGGGTCCCCCAGGGCGCGTGCGGTGCGGGCCAGCCACAGCAGGGCGTAGAGCGGGTCGCCGAGACAGGCGGCGCCGTCGCCTTCGGAGACGAGAGCCCCGTCGATGTGCATCCGCATGACCGCCTCGCGCGGTTCGAACGCGCTCAGCGGCAGACGGGACTCGCCGAGCACATACAGCCCGCTGGAGGCGTTGTCGGCGACGGTGTCGGCGAGGGTGATGTCCCAGTCGGCGATGCGGCTGTCGACGATCTCCAGGGCGGGTGTCGCGTAGTCGACCGCCGCGCGGACGGCGGCGAGATCGAGGTTGTCCCCGTCCAGGTCCGCGGCGAGAACGAAGGCGATCTCCGCCTCGGCCTTCGGCTGCAGCAGCCGATTCATCGGCACCTGGGCCCGGTCGGAGACATCCATGTCGGCGAAGAGGACGCCGAAGTCCGGCTGATCCACGCCCAGTTGCCGCTGCACCACGGGCGAGGTGAGCCCGATCTTGCGGCCGGTGACGACCGCTCCGGCAGCCAGTCTGCGCTCGGTGAGCCGGCGCTGGACCGCGTAGGCCGTGACGACATCGGTACTGCCCAGCAGATCGCGGACCGGGGCGCACGGGCGCCCTTCGATCCCGGCCGTCTCCAGCCGGTCCACGGCCGCGGCGACGGCCTTCTCGTGGTCGCTCATCGGCCCGCATCCCCTTCCGTCGGCTCTTCCGCGGCCGTCTGTTCCGCGGTCGCCACGGCGAAGCCCGCGATCCACTCGGGGACGGGTGCGTAGAAGCGGGACGTCATTTCGTACGGGCCGGTCGCGGCCAGCGAGGCGAACGCGGCGATCCAGGTGCGCACCTCGTGGGCCGAGCCCCCGCCTTCGGCGCCCATCCACTCCACGCTCCAACCGTCCACGTCGGCGAGACGGTTCTCCTGAAGGGTGTCGAGGACGAGGTTGTCCCAGGCCGGGTTGATCGGGATCATCGTGGTGGAGCCCGCCGCGTAGTCGCGGCCGGCCTGGATTACTCGCTGCTCGCCCCTGGCCCGCTGCTCGGGAGTGGGCGGATGACCTTCGATGAGGGCGTCGGCGACCCGGGGCGGGGCGCCGTCGAGCACCGGCACCGGCGGATCGTGCGAGAGCCCGCCGGAACCGAGGAAGAGCACCCGCCGGTCGAGCTCCGCGGCGGCTTCCCCCAGAGCGGTTCCCAGGGCCCGGATCCGGCTGACCGGCCCGAGCGGGGTGGCGACACCGTTCACGAACACCGGCACGACGGGGACCTGGTCGATGCCGCCGAACAGGACCTCCAGCGGCTGCACGAAGCCGTGGTCCACGGTCATCCGGGCCGAGACGCTCAGATCGATTCCGCGGGCGAGGACACCGCGGGCGAGCGCGCGGGCCGCCTCGGTGTCGACCGAGACGGGACCGGCCGACGAGCCGAAGTCACCGACGGCGCCTGCGTCGGTGGCCAGGCAGAACGGAGGCATCTCCTTGTAGAAGAAGCCGTTGTAGTGGTCCGGGGCGTACAGGACGACCAGGTCGGGATCAAAGGCGCGGACGAAGGCGCGCGCGGTGTCGACGGCGCTCTCGACGGCGGCGAGGACCTCCGGGGCGGGATCGTTCTTGCCGATGAGGGGGGAGTGGGACAGGCCGACGGCGGCGGCGGTCATCGCGGTGCTCCTGACTGGTCCGGTCCGGACGGGTGGATGACGAGCTTTCCGGTGAGCCGCCCGTCGAGCATGAGCTGGAAGCCCTTGTGGATCTCGTCCAGCGGCAGCGTGCGGTCGATCACCGGGCGCAGACCGGTGGCGTCCATGAGCTTCAGCAGCGCCACCAGTTCGCTCCGGGTGCAGCCGGTCGAGCCGATGACGCGCTGCTGGAGGTAGAAGATCCGGCCGAGGTCGGCGGGCGGATTGGTACCGCTGGTGGCTCCGGCGATCACGACCGTGCCGCCGGGACGCAGCGACTTCAGCGAATGCGACCAGGTGGCCTCGCCGACCGTCTCGACCACGACATCGACGCGCTCGGGCAGTCGCTCCCCGGTCGGCACCGCCGCCCGCACGCCCCAGGAGAGAGCTTCAACCCGCTTCTCCTCGCTGCGGCTGGTGGCGTACACGACGGCGCCCGCGGCGACGGCCAGCTTGATCGCCGCCGAGGCGACACCGCCGCCCACGCCCTGCACGAGCACCCGGTCGCCCGCGGTGATCCTGGCCTGGGTGAAGAGCATGCGGTACGCGGTCCCCCAGGCGACCGGCAGGCAGGCGGCCTCGTCGAAGGAGAGCCACGACGGCTTGGGGATCAGATTGCGGGTGGGGACGGACAGGTATTCGGCGAAGGCGCCGTTGTGCTGCTCGGAGAGCAGCGCGCGCCCGGGGTCGAGCGTCTCGTCGCCCATGCCGGCGTCCGCGTCGGCGATGACGGGATGCACGAGAACCTCGTTGCCGTCCTCGTCGTAGCCCGCGGCGTCGCAGCCGAGGACGACGGGCAGCCGCTCGGGCGGGTGGCCGACACCGCGCAGGGTCCACAGATCGTGCATGTTGAGCGACGACGAGACCACACGGACGGTCGACCAGCCGGGTCGGCGCTCGGGCGTGGGAACGTCGCCCAGGACGAGCCCGGCGAGCGGGTCGGTCGCGCTCTGGGAGACGGCGGTTGCAGCAAGCATGCGCTCACGCTCCCCCGCGGCCTCCGTCCGCCGACAGCCCGTGTTCCGTCCTACGGAACGACGGATGGCGACCGCTCGCACCGCTGGGTTTGCCTGGGCCCATGACCTCGACGAACGATCCCCAGGGCGCGGCCACGGCGGCCCCGCGCGGGGCCCTGCGGCGCCCGGCAGACCTGGCGCGGAACATCGACGTCTCCGGGCTCGTGGACACCGAGGGCGGGCTGCTGGACCGTGTCATCTTCACGGACCAGGAGCTCTACCGGCAGGAACTGCGCCGTGTCTTCGCTCCGAGCTGGCTGTTCCTCGCGCACACCGACCAGTTCCACAAGCCGGGCGACTTCTTCACCACGTACATGGGTGAGGACCCCGTCATCGTCACCCTCGACCGTGACCGGCGGATCCGCGCCTACCTCAACTCCTGCCGTCATCGCGGCGCCCGGGTCTGCCGCGCCGACGCCGGCACCACCCGCAACTTCACCTGCACCTACCACGGCTGGTCCTTCAACCTGGACGGCGCGCTGGTCAGCGTGCCCAACAAGGACGGCTACCCCGAGTCCTTCGAGACGGGGGAGTGGGGCCTGGTGGAGGTGCCGCACGTGGAGACCTACCACGGCCTGATCTTCGGCACCTGGAACCCCGATCCCGTGTCACTGCGCGAGTCCCTCGGGGACATGGCCTGGTACATGGACGCGATGCTCGACCACGACGACGAGGGCACCGTCGTGGTGGGCGGGGTCCACAAATGGGTCCTGGAGGGCAACTGGAAGCTGGCGGCCGAGCAGTTCGCCACCGACTGGTACCACGTCAACATGAGCCATGCGTCGGCGCTCACGGTGCTCGCGCCCTCGGGCAAGAAGCCCAAGGACGAGGTCGTCCACCGCACCGGCCGCCAGTACTCCGACGCCAACGGCAACGGCGCCGGATTCCCGGTCCACCCCAGGAACCGGTTCGACGCCCAGACCGTGCACAAGTGGATGGACTACGACGCGTTGCGCGAACGTCTCGGTGACGCCCGCGTCGAGGGACCGCTCACGAACGGCCACGCCACCGTCTTCCCCAACTTCTCCTACCTCCCGGTCAACGGCTCGCTCCGCGTCTGGCACCCCAAAGGCCCGGACAAGATGGAGGTCTGGTCCTGGACGATCGTCGACAAGTCGATGCCGCCGGAGGTCCGTGAGGCGCAACGCCTGTACAACCTGCGCACGTTCGGACCGAGCGGCATCTTCGAGCAGGACGACGGCGAGAACTGGAGCGAGGTGCAGGCCATCTCGCACGGCTTCATCACCAACAACGTGGCCCTCAACTACCAAATGGGGATGGGCTCCGAGCGTGAGGACGGCCGCTACCCCGGCACGACCAGCGAACTGTACAGCGACGCGGCCGGCCGCGCGTTCTACACGCGCTGGCGCCACCTGATGAACACCCCCGCCTGGCACGAGGAGAAGAAATGAGCGACGGCATCCGCGTCGCAGCCCTGGAGGACATCCCCCAGGGCGAGGGCATCGCCGTCGACAAGGCGATCACCGGCACCGACGACGACATCGCCCTGCTGCGCGACACCGACGACAGCGTGTATGCGCTCGACGACACCTGCACCCACGGGGACGCCTCGCTCGCCGACGGCTGGGTGGAGGACGGATACGTCGAGTGCCCGCTGCACTCCAGCAAGTTCTGTCTGAAGAACGGCGAGGTCCAGGGCCTGCCCGCGACCCGCAACGCCTGCCCGCACCGCGTCGAGGTGCGCGACGGCGAGGTCTACCTCTTCCCGGGTGAGACGCCGTGACCGACCGTGTGGTGATCGTGGGCGGCGGCATCGCCGGTGTCAGCACGGCGGCCTCCCTGCGCGCGGGCGGCTTCGACGGCGACCTCACCCTGGTCGACGCCGGCGAGTTCCCCTATGACCGCCCGCCCCTGTCGAAGGACTTCCTGTCCGGAACCAAGGGCCTCGAGCAGATCGCTCTCCAGCAGTCCTCCTGGTATGACGACCAGCGGGTACGGCTGGTCAACCAGGCGGTCGTGAAGGCCCTCAGGCCGCGGGACGGCGCCGTCGAGCTGACGGACGGACACCTGCTGCCCGCCGACCGCGTCGTCCTCGCGACCGGCGGCGGTGCCGCCCGCCCGCCGATACCGGGAGCCGACAGCGACCGCGTCCACGTACTGCGCACGGCGGAGGACGCCGACCGGTTGCGTCCGGCTCTCGCCCCCGGCGCCCGACTACTGGTCGTCGGCGCCGGACTGATCGGCGCCGAGGTCGCCGCCACGGCCGTACGCCTCGGCTGCGAGGTCGTCCTGGTCGATCCGGTGGCCACACCCCTTGCCGCCCCGCTCGGCCGGGAACTGGCCACCTGGCTGCACGCCCTGCACACCCGTCACCGCATCAGGACCGCGCAGGCCACCGTGGAGTCCTTCACGGACCGTCCCGACGGCATCGAGGCACGCTTCACCGGCGTCGCCACGCCGGACCTCTTCGACGCGGTGGTGCTCGGGGTCGGCATGGTGCCCCGCACCGAACTCGCTCAGGAGGCGGGGCTGGAGGTCGACCGAGGCATCGTCGTCGACCCCGGGCAGGTCACGTCGAACCCGGCGGTGCTCGCCGTCGGCGACCCGGCACGCACCCGCCGCGACAGCTTGCTCCTGGCGCGCACCGAGCACTGGGAAGCCGCCCAGCACGACGGCGCCCGCGCGGCGGCCACCCTCCTCGGCACCCCGCCACCGGCACCGACCGCCCCCTGGTTCTGGACCGACCGGCACGGACACCACATCGAGGGCGTCGGGAGCATGGACGGCGCCACACGGACGATCGTCCGCGGCTCCTTCGACGAGCCGTCCTTCGCCGTCTTCGGCCTGCGCGACGAACACGTCGTCGCGGCAGCCTCCGTCGACGACCCGTCCGCCGTACGGGCCGCCCGCCGGATGATCGACCGCCACGTCCCGGTCGACGCGTCCCGGCTGGCCGACCCTGCCGTGAACCTGCGCACTCTGCTGCGCGGGTGACGTGCCGGTGTGCCGCTGGGCGGCACATCCCGTAACGCCATGCCCCGCAGAAGGGATCGAATGACACCGTGAGCACAGCCACCGAGCAGATCCGGTCACGCGCCGGGACGCGCGCCGACCGCGACACGCACTTCGAGGTGGAGCAGTTCTACTACGAGGAGGCCGACCTCCTCGACGCCGGCCGCTACACCGACTGGCTCGACCTGCTCGCCGACGACCTCGACTACTGGATGCCGACGCGCACCAACCGTCTGCGCCGCCAGCAGGCACTGTCCGTGGCCGCGCGGGGTGAGGCCGCCTACTACGACGAGAGCAAGGACAGCCTCGCCTGGCGCATCCGCCGGTTCGACTCCGGCATGGCCTGGGCCGAGGACCCGCCCTCGCGGACCCGGCACCTGGTGACGAACGTGATGGTGCGGCACGTGGATCCCGCCGAACACGACGGGTTCACCGAAGACGACCTGTGGGTGCGCTCGGCGTTCCTGGTCTACCGCAACCGGCTGGAGCGTGAGGAGAACGTCTTCGCCGGCAGCCGCACCGACATCCTGCGCCGCACCGGCGACGGCCGTCTCCAGGTGGCCCGCAGGACCATCCTCCTCGAGCAGAACATCCTGCAGGCGAAGAACATCTCGACGTTCTTCTGAGCACCACCCCCGCACCACCTCGACCTCCTTGTGATGGGACATCCCGTGACCGACCTCGACCTCAAGCAACACCGCGTGCCCACCTCACTGGGTGAGATCGCCGTGGCCGAAACCGGTGAAGGACCCGTGCTGGTGATGCTGCACGGCGGCGGCCCCGGCGCCTCCGGTGTCAGCAACTACCTCCAGAACCTCCCGGCCCTGGCCCGGCACTTCCGTGTCGTCCTGCCGGACCAGCCCGGCTTCGGCGACAGCTACCGCCCGGACGAGGAGGACCTGGAGCAGCGGTCGATCACCGAGATCACCGTGGACGCCCTCTTCCAGGCCCTCGACGCCCTCGGTATCGACACCTTCCACCTGCTGGGCAACAGCCTCGGCGGAGCCGCCGCCCTCGCCATGGCCCAGCAGCGCCCGGAGCGGGTGACCCGGCTGGTGCTGATGGCGCCCGGCGGCGGCTGGCTGCCCTTCGGTCCCACACCCACCGAAGGCCAGAAGGAGATGTTCCGCTACTACAACGGTGGCGGGCCCAGCGAGAAGAAGATGGCCGCGTTCATCCGCACCATGGTCTTCGACCACAAGCAGTTCGGCGAGGACGTCGTACGGGCCCGTTACGAGGCCTCGCTCGACGAGAGCCACATCGCCTTCTACCACCGCTACAACGCGGCGTTCGCCCGGCGCGGCGGCATGGACCCGCTCTGGCGTGAGCTGCATCGCATCACGGCACCCACCCTGCTGCTGTGGGGCCGCGACGACCGTACGATCACTCTTGACGGCGCGCAGCTCATGCTCAAGCAGATCCGGGACGTGCAACTGCACGTGTTCGGCCGCTGCGGCCACTGGGTGCAGCTCGAGCGGCGGCGCGAGTTCGACGACCTGGTCACCGGATTCCTCAGGGAGCAGGCATGAGCGGCGGATGGCTCGAAGGATACGCGGCCCTGATCACCGGCGGCGGATCCGGCATCGGCCGCGCCGTCGCCGAACGCTTCCTCGCCGAGGGAGCCTCGGTCACGGTTCTCGGCCGGGACAAGGATCGGCTGGACGAGGTCGTACGCTCGGCCGCCGATCCGTCCCGGGTCCACACGGTCACGGCCGACGTACGCGACAGTGTGGGGCTCCAAGCGGCCGTCGCCGAGACCGTCGACCGCTTCGGCAAGCTGGACACCCTCGTCGCCAACGCCGGGGTGTGGGACTACCAGCGGCAGCTCACCCGGCTAGGTGCCGAGGAACTGGACACAGCCTTCGACGAGATCTTCTCCGTCAACGTCAAGGGGTATCTGCTGGCCGCTCAGGCGGCGTGGCGCGAGCTGGTGAAGACACGCGGCAGCATCGTCATGACGTTGTCCAACGCCTCGTTCTACGTCAACGGCGGCGGCCCCCTCTACACGGCGAGCAAGCACGCCTGTCTGGGCCTGATGCGCGAACTGGCCTACGAACTCGCCCCCAAGGTCCGTGTCAACGGCGTGGCCTGCGGCGGTATGAACACCGATCTGCGCGGCCCGGAGTCCCTGGCTCTGGCCGGCCGCTCGATCTCGGCGTCCTTCGCGAAGAAGGGACCGGACGCCCCGCCGCCGCCCATCCCGCTGCACGACTCCAGCACGGATCCGCGTGACTTCACCGGGCCGTACGTGCTGCTCGCCTCCCGCGCCCAAAGCGGTCCGATCACCGGGCACGCGATCTCTGTCGACGGCGGCATCGGCGTACGCGGGTTCACGCGCGCCGCCGGCGGCGACGACCTCTGACGCTCGATGAGGAGCCGACCGTGACCACGCCCCCTGCGACGACGCCCCACCCGCTCAACTCCGGCCTCCGGGTCGACCTCAACCCGGCCGCCGCCGTCGCGCGCAACGCCCGTCACCAGGGCGATGCCATCGCTGTCCGCTATGCGGGCGGCGACCTCACCTATGCCCGGCTCGACGACCGGTCCGCCCGGCTGGCGACCGTGCTGGCACAAGGAGGTGTCGCCGACGGCGACCGGGTCGCCTACCTCGGTCTCAACAGCGGCGCCTTCCTGGTGACCATGCTGGCGGCCTTCCGGCTCGGCGCCGTCTTCGTCCCGGTCAACTACCGATTGGCCGAACCGGAGTTGGAACGTGTGCTGCACGGCAGCGGTGCCACGGTCGTGGTCTGCGAGGAAGGACACCGGGCGGGCATCGAACGGGTGCGTGACAGGACGCGTCTCACCCGCTTCCTCCTCGTGGACGACGACCCGGAGGCGCCGACGACGGGCGCGGACGGCTGGGAGCCCTGGTCCCCGCTGCTCGCGGCCGCCCTGCCCACTTCCTCCATGGCCGTCAAGTACGCCGATGACGCGGCGATCCTGATGTTCACCTCGGGTACCACCGGAGTGCCCAAGGGAGTCGTCCTGACGCACGGCAACGCCTGGTGGAACGCAGTCAACGTCGAGCTGCGGCTGGACACACGCCGTGGCGACGTCACCTACGCCGCCGCCCCGCTCTTCCACATCGGAGCCCTGAACAGCTTCGTGCTGCGCACCCTGGTGCGCGGCGGCACGGTGGTGGTCCGCCGCGCCTTCGACCCGCAGACGTGTCTGGACGACGTGGTCACCCACCGGGTCAACTCGATGTTCGGGGTTCCCCAGATGTTCGGCGCCCTCGCCCGCGTACCCGGTGTCTTCGACCGGGATCTGAGCCATCTGCGGTCCGTGGTGGTCGCGGGTGCCCCGGTACCGCCCTCGCTCATCGAGCTGTACGCGGCCCACGGCGTGCTGCTCCAGCAGGCGTGGGGACTTACCGAGACCGCCCCCTTCGCCACCCATCTGCCCGGCGAGCGCACCCTGGACAAGATCGGCTCCGCCGGCATCCCGATGCCCTTCACCGAGGTCCGCGTGGTGGACACGGTCACCAACGAGCCGCTGAAGCCCGGAGAGCCCGGGGAGATCGTCGTCCGCGGCCCCAACGTCACGGTCGGTTACTGGGAGAACCCGGAGGCGACCCGGGCGGCCTTCGACGACGAGGGCTGGTTCCACTCCGGCGACATCGGCCACCTCGACGAGGACGGTTACCTGTTCATCGTGGACCGCCTCAAGGACATGATCATCAGCGGTGGTGAGAACGTCTACCCGGCGGAGGTAGAGCGCGTACTGGCCGCCATGCCGGGGGTACTCGACGTCGCCGTCGTCGGCGTTCCCGACGAGCAGTGGGGCGAGACCGTCGCCGCCGTGCTGACCGTGGAGGATCCGGCGACGATCACCCTGGAGGACGTCCGTTCCTACGCGGCCGGGCAACTGGCCCGGTACAAGCTGCCGCGACGCCTCAAGCTCGTGCCCGCCGTCCCGCGGAACACCTCAGGGAAGCTGGACAAGGTGGCCATCCGCCGCCTGGCCGACGGGGAGGCCTGAAGTGATCGCGGCGCCCTCCCTGCCCGCACTCGACATCCCGGGCGGGTGGAAGACCACGGTGGAGTCGTGGACGCGCTCCACGGGCCGCCTGCGCCTGCACCTGCACGGGCAGGGCATCGACATCGGTGTCCGTGTGGAGCGCTGCGCGGCCGGGCGGCTCCGGGAGGCCTATCCGGCCGGAGCCCGTGATCTGGAGGTGCGGATCGACGGCGGATGCCCGCACAACGCCCTGGCGGAACTGCTTCTGACCCTCGTGGACGCGGTCAGGGCAGCGGATCCCCGCTGCCGGAGGATCGTGTACGCGGCCGCTGAGGACGACCAGGACACCATCGCCGTGGCGGCCGCCGCCGGCTTCCGTCATGCCGTCGATGTGGACCTCGGGGAACAGCAGCTCAGCCTGCTGGTGGCCGAGCCGGACTGGGTCAGCGCCATCGACATGGACCTGGAACACCTGCCGGGGACCTGAGCGGAGCCCTTCGTGTTCGCTGCCCACCCATGGACTCCACGAGGAGTCCATGGGTGCTCGCGGTGCCGGGCCGGGCTTCACCACTCACCGACGGCCGGCAGGCATGGGGTGTCACTGGGGCTTGAAGGAACGGATCTGGTAGTTGCCCATCAGGTTGCCTCCCGCGCCGGCCGGGGTGGAGCCGACGCGGTGGTTGTAGTTGGTCTGTGTGTAGTACTGCATCCGGTGGCCTGTTCCGTTCCACAGGGAGCGGACGTTCTGCCCCCTCCGGATGAAGGAACAGTCGTCGGCGGTGTTCGCCTTGCTGGACTGCTGCCACTGGCAGCGGGTTCCCCCGCCGTTGTAGTCGCTGTAGATGCAGAAGTGCCCCGGGGCACAGCTGTAACTGGCCCGGTGGGCCGTGCTCGTGGGGGCCGCGGCCGCGGCGGGTACGGTGCCGAGGGCTGCGGCCAGCGCGAGCGAGGCAAGGGCGAACGAGCGGATACGACGCATTCCATGGGCTCCTTCTCCTCCCGGCGGTCTCCGGGCCGGTCATGCCACCCGGGACGGGGAGGTTCAGCGGGATCATCTGCTCAAGAGGAGGCCACAGCGGCAAAGCCGAGAGCAAGGACAACGCCGGTAAATCGCCCATTGAGGGGAAATCGGACAGCCTGGAGCCGTGGCGCCGTAGCGCAACTGGTATGGCGGGACGGGGGGTCGGCGATCTCGCCGGGGGTCTCGGCGTCGTATCCGGCTCAGGGCTGTCCGCCGCGCGACTGCGCAGGCGTGGCCCGGAGCGCACCCTTGGCCGCGTTGATCACCGTGTCGCGTTGACGGTGGTGCCGCTCGTACTCCAGCACCTGCCGGACCACGTGGTCGGAGACGTCCCGCAGCTGCGTCTTGATGCGTTCCGGACCCATGGCGTCGTATCCGGCCCAGGGCTCGGCTTCGCGGAGGTGCCCGATGGCGTGCAGCACCCCGGGCCTGCCCGCGTGGGCGCGTTCGTAGCCCTCGATCACCGTCAGTTCCGTCTGGGACAGGCCACGCAGACGCTGCTGGATCTCCGTGATGCCGAGTTGGCTGAAGCCGGGGATGGGCAGGTCGGCATCGCGGGCGACCGCGCCATGCACTTTCTCGGCCAGGTGGGTGACGTCGGGCACCCCTCGTAGGGCGCCGTCTGCTGCGTTCGCCGCGTGTCTGGTGCCTCTTCGGAAGACGGACCGCAGCCGGGCCACGGCCGCGCGTACCCTGCGCCTGACCACGCCCAGCAGCCTGCGGCGGTCGGCTGCCCGGGGCTGGGGCGGACGGTGGCCGTCGGTGGCTGCCGCCACGGCCCTTGCCCGCTGGGCGAGATCCTCCTCGAGGCTCTCCAGAATCCGCTCGTCCTGGCGGCACAGCATGGCCAGCAGGTCGGCGGTCTCCTGGTCCTGGAACTGCTCGGCGATGTTCTTCCCAGCCCGGCAGGTGGCCAGGGCGCGGGCCGCGACGGCGTACGCGTCCTCGGTGTTCTTCAGCAGGCGGCGCTCACCGGCCGGCTGCCGACCGCGCGCCGTCTCCGTCACGGTCAGCACAGCCGCCTTCACCGGCAGCGCGGCCGCCCGTACTGCGCCACGGGTCACGAACCGCGTCAACTGCGCGGCAGCGGAGAACAGTCCGCGGGCCGGGCGTATCTCGCGCACGCGGTCCTCGATGCGCTCGAGGTGATCTTGAGCCTCGGCGGCCCGGCGTTCCAGTCTTTGCCGCTGGACGCCCGGCGGTGTGAGGGTCGCATCCATCCGGAATCGGTCGACGACCGCGGCGTGGGCCTCACGGGTGTCCTCCAACGCCGGTATCAGCACATCCGTCATCGCTGCCATGAGCTGCTCCTGGTGGGATCGGGTGCGGCACACAGCCGCGCGCGAAGAAGGGCTGCCCGCCGTCCATCGCTGTGGCCGGGCAACCGGAACCCATCCTGCGGAAGGTCGCCGAAGATCGCCTGCGGAGTCGGCCGCTCCCGGTCCTCCATACGGGCGGCGTCACCAGGGGCGGCCGCGTCGGCCGGCCCGGCCAGGCGGGCACGGCTTCCTGTGGGGCGCACTCACCCGAGGAGAAGCCGTTCGGGTGACGCGGCGTCCGACGGTGTTCGGCCCGGGAGATCCACCGGTCGAGTGGTGGATTCATCGTGTCCGGGGGGATTCTGGTCCTAGTCATCCACAAGCCCGCGTGGAGTGCGCTCAGCGGCTCCGCACCGATGTGCAGCTCCTTCCCTCCCCGGGGGGCGAAGTGAAAGTCGAACTGATCCAACGGGCTGCCGACGTGCTGTTCGACGTCCCGGACGATGTGCACGAGGAGATCATCAAGCTCATCGACGCTGTGGCCAGGGATCCGGAGGCACAGGTCCCGGACCTTGCCGCGGCGTTCGGGGAATGGTGCTGGCTCGTGTACATCATTCACGGGGACGTGATCGAAGTGCTGGACGTCGGCTGCGCCCGGTGATGCCTGGCCCGGGACCCCGGGCCATGTGCGCGGCCGGGTCTTCGGGGCTTTCCCGGCCCGTGCCCTCATGGTTCCCGAGTGTGGGAGCCGACAGCTCTCGCCCGGCCGGTGCGCCCCCTGCCGGTTCCTCCTCGGGCACGGGAAGCGGCTGCCGCCATGGCGTGGATGTGTCGACCTCCGGTGCGGCCCTGCGGAGCCCTCGTGCCGTGGCCTCGGCCTGCGGGCCGTACCGCACGGAAACGGCGAGAAGACGGAACGGCGCGGGGGGCCGGAGTTCGACGCACACGACGGGCCTGCCGGGCCGCACCACAACGAAATCCTTCCCGCCGTGATGGGCACGCGTGCCGACGCACACAGCTCCGGGAATCCACACGCCTCGCCGGGAGCCTCCGCGCAGCGCGCGCCACCAGTCGGGTTCCACGGTCACCCGGCACACCGCCGTCAGCGGCAGGCGCACATCACCGTGGCGCGCCGCCGCCTTCTCCCACCACGACAGGCGTACGACCACGTCGTCACCCTTGACGAGCATCCGTGCCATTGTCCGGCTCCCTCCCCTCCATCCTCGCTCAGGGAGGCATCCACCGGGTGTCCGGGCAGGTCAGAGGCCGGCCCGGGCAGGGGAAACCCGGGCCGGCCGGTCACAGGCGGCCGGTGAGCATGCCGTGCCAGTACACCGGCGGCAGCACGTACCGCTTGAACACCCACATGTCGCGCCGCTCCTTGAAGGTGTTGATCAGCGGGAACGTGGGCGAGGGCTTCAGGTCGTAGTCGAACTCGGCGAGCAGCATCCGGTCGCGCGCGGTCACCAGCGGGCAGGAGGTGTAGCCGTCGTACCGGCCCGTCGGGGTCTTGCCCTTCATCACGTCCAGCAGGTTCGCGGCCACGACCGGTGCCTGCTTGCGCACGGCCGCGCCGGTCTTGGAGGTCGGCAGGTTCGCCACGTCGCCGAGCGCGAACACGTCCGGGTACTGCGGGTGCCGCAGCGTGTGCTTGTCCGCGGCGACGAACCCCAGGGGACTCGCCGGGTCGGCGAGCGGGCTCTCCTTGACCCAGTCGGGCGCGCTCTGCGGCGGGACGGCGTGCAGGAAGTCGTAGCGGACGGTCTCCTCCGTACCGCCCGCGTGGTCGGTGAGCACGACCTCGCGGCGGTCGCCGTCCACGGCGGTCATCTCCGACCGCAGCCGCACCTCGATGCCGTACCGGGCGGCGACCCGTTCCAGGGTGCGGGACCATTCGGGCACCTTGAACAGGACGGGGTCGGGAATGACGAGGATGATCCGGATCCGGTCGAGGACCCCCTGCTTGCGCCAGTGGTCGGCGGCCAGATACGCGATCTTCTGCGGTGCGCCGCCGCACTTGAGAGGCGTCGCCGGGTGCGTGAACACGGCCGTGCCGGAGCGCATCCCCTTGATCAGGTCCCAGGTGCGCGGGGCGTACTCCGGTGCGTAGTTGCTGCTCACCCGGTCATGTCCCACCGCCTTGGCGAGCCCGGGCACGGCGTCCCAGTCCAGTTGCAGCCCGGGGGCCATCACGAGGTACTCATAGGCGAGTTCGCCGCCGCCGGACAACGTCACGGTGTGGGCGTCGGGGTCGACGGCGAGGGCGTGCCGACGTATCCAGCGCACTCCGTCGGGGATGACGGACGCCTCGGAACGGCGGGTGCTGCGCAAGGACGCCTGACCGCCGCCGACCAGGGTCCACAGTGGCTGGTACCAGTGCGTGTCGGACGGTTCGACGAGGGTGATGTCGGTGACGCCGGCACGGCGCAGGCGGGCCGCGACGCTGATCCCGGCGCTGCCGCCGCCGATCACGGCGACGCGGTGTCGGCCGGCGATGGCCTTGTCGTGCGGTGAGGGGCTGGCGACCATGGTGGAGATCCTTTCCGTCTGACCCTGAGTCTGGAGGTGGATCGTTGTCTGGCGCGGTCCGCGGTTCAGGGCTGCCAGTGCGAGCGCCGGTCTGCGTGGGTGAGACCGAGGGGTGGCGTCGGGTGATCAGGCTCTGAGATACCCCGGGGGGTTATGCCGGTGAGTCTACGAAGGCGTCCGGAAGAGCGTCAAATACCCGGCGGGGTATTTGTCCCTGAGGTAAGACGTCCGACTTACGCTGGGGGAGCACCCTGGAACCGACGGTCTCCCGATCCGGGACAACGCCGCCGAGCGCGTGTCGACGTGCGCCCCAGGAACCGCGGCCGTGCGCGGCGTAGGCCCGCCGCGTGCCCCACCCGGTTCTCCCGTGTCCCGCGACGGAGCGAGTACCGGCACGGAGGCACGGTACCCGTGGGAAAAATCCGGGCCCATGCGATGACTGGCTGGAGGACACGATGACGCATCCGTTCCCCGATCCCGCACAGCCGGGACCGCCCCCCGGACCGGGACCGACCCCGGGACCGGAGCCGATCCCCGAACCAGGCCCCGAACCGGGCCCCGAGCCCGGACCCGCGCCGACGCCGCCAGGACCCGCGCCCACGCCGCCGGGTCCTACGCCTCCGACGCCGCCAGGTCCCACGCCCCCAGGACCCGGCCCTCTCCCCGGCCCGGGCCCCGACCAACCGCAGCCGGTCCCGGAACCCCCACCCGGTCCGGAGCCGCGCCCCACCCCCGAGCCACCCCCGTCCCCGATCCCCCGACCGCCGGGCCCGGACCCTGTTCCCGAACCGGAACCGGGGCCGCCACTGAAATAAGGACGGTTCCCTCCGGCAGCAGGGTGGCCCGGTGCGGGTGCGCCGGGCCACCGTGACTACGGGTACGAACTACGCCTCGACCTCCGAGCGGTCCCCGCCCCACAGTGTGTGGAACGAGCCCGCGCGGTCCGTCCGCCGGTACGTGTGCGCCCCGAAGAAGTCCCGCTGCCCCTGGGTGAGCGCGGCCGGCAGCCGCTGGGCGCGCAGGGCGTCGTAGTAGGCGAGCGCCGCGGCGAAACCCGGTGCGGGGACGCCCTGACGGGTCGCGGCGACGAGGACCTCGCGCCAGTCGTCCTGCGCGTCGGCGATCTCCTGCGCGAATGTCTTGTCCGACAGCAGGCTCGGCAGGTCCGCCCGGACGTCGTAGGCGGCGCGGATACGGTCCAGGAATGCCGCGCGGATGATGCAGCCGCCGCGCCAGATGGACGCCACCTTGCCGAGGTCGATGTTCCAGTCGTACTCCTCACTGCCCGCCGTGATCTCGTGGAAGCCCTGGGTGTAGGACACGATCTTCGAGGCGTACAGCGCCTGCTCCACGCGGTCCGCGAAGGCCGCTGCCTCCGCCTCGCCCAGCGGTGCGGCCTTCGGTCCGGCCAGGCTGCGCGAGGCCTCGCGCAGCGCCCTGTGTCCGGACAGTGAGCGGGCGAACACCGCCTCCGCGATGCCTGACACCGGCACACCCAGGTCGAGCGCGATCTGCACGGTCCAGCGGCCCGTGCCCTTCTGTTCCGCCTGGTCCAGGACCACGTCCACGAACGGCTTCCCGGTCGCCGCGTCCACGTGGGAGAGCACCTCCGCCGTGATCTCGATCAGATACGAGTCCAGCCGGCCGGTGTTCCAGGTGCGGAAGATCTCCGCGATCTGCGCGGGGGAGCGGCCGGCGACGTCACGCAGCAACTGGTAGGCCTCGCCGATCAGTTGCATGTCGGCGTACTCGATGCCGTTGTGGACCATCTTCACGAAGTGGCCGGCACCGTCCGGACCGACGTGGGTCACGCACGGCGCGCCGTCCTTCGCCTTCGCGGAGATCTTCTCCAGCATCGGCCCGAGGGAGTCGTACGACTCGGTGGAGCCGCCGGGCATGATGCTCGGCCCGTGCAGAGCGCCCTCCTCACCGCCCGAGACGCCGGTGCCCACGAAGTGGATGCCCCGCTCGCGCAGCTCCTTCTCCCGGCGGCGGGTGTCCGCGAAGTGCGCGTTGCCGCCGTCGATGATCATGTCACCGGGCTCCAGGAGCGGCGCGAACTCCTGGATCACGGCGTCGGTCGGCTCACCCGCCTTCACCATGATCATCAGGCGCCGGGGCCGCTCCAGCGCCGCCACGAACTCCTCCGCGGTCTCGGTCGGCACGAAGTCGCCCTCGTGTCCGAATTCCTTCACGAGGTCGTGCGTGCGGGACACGGTCCGGTTGTGCAGGGCGACGGTGTAGCCGTTGCGCGCGAAGTTGCGGGCGAGGTTGCGGCCCATGACCGCGAGTCCCGAAACACCGATCTGCGCTGAAGTGCTCATGGCGGTATTGCTCCTAGAGATCCTGGAATCGGCAGTGCCGGTTCGGTCCTGAAGACGTCCTCGACAAGTGGTGAGTGCTGAGTCGTGCCGGTCGTGCTCGTCAGTATGGTCCGGTGACCATCGCGACGTGCCGGTACGCCCCTCGCATGTCCGGATGCCCCGCGACGAGGAACCGGAGGGGCCCGGCTCCAGCCGTTTCCCAGGCGGCGTCAACGCGTGCCGGATCCCGGTCGGTTGGTTCGACGGAGAGGCTGATTGCCGTCTTGTCATGGTCTGTTTGCAGCGCTAACTTTTGCCCCTCCTGACGCACGCCGAGGGGGTCTCCATGGCCGTACGCGGTCGGCACCGCCGGTACCAGCCGACAAGGATCAACCGCGCCTCGCTCACCGTCACGGCGGGCAGCGCCGGCGTGGCGATCCCGCTCATCGGCGCCGGAGTCGCGCAGGCGGCCGACGTGGACACCTGGAACAAGGTCGCCGCCTGCGAGTCGAGCCACAACTGGAGCATCAACACGGGCAACGGCTACTACGGGGGACTGCAGTTCACACAGTCCACCTGGGAGGCCTACGGCGGAACGGCGTACGCCCACCGTGCGGATCTGGCCACCAAGGACCAGCAGATCGCCGTGGCCGAGAAGGTCCTCAAGGGGCAGGGCCCCGGCGCCTGGCCCGCCTGTTCGGTCCGCGCGGGCCTCACCCATTCCCACACCCGTCCCGGCTCGGGCGAAGGGACCCCCACCGCGGACGTTTCCGGCACCCGAGGCCTGTCCACGCAGGCCGCCAAGCGCTCCGTACGTGACGTGAAACCGCAGATCACGCCGCAGTCCCAGGCGGGCACCGCCGAGACGTACACGGTCGTGCGCGGTGACACGCTCTCCGGCATCGCCGACGGCCACCACGTCCGGGGCGGTTGGCACCAGCTGTACGCCGCCAACCGCGCGACGATCGGTGCGGACCCGGACATGATCCTGCCGGGCCAGCGGCTGGACCTGCACACCAAGGTGACGAGACACGCGGAGCCGTCGACGTCCACGCCGACCCACAAGTCGTCCACGAAGAAGAGGACTTCCGGCCACGCCACCACCACCCACTCCCTGGCCGCTCCGGTGAACGCCGGGCTGGGCACGCCGTACCGCGCCGCGGGTTCCGCCTGGTCGAAGGGCTACCACACCGGCGTCGACTTCCCCGTGCCCACCGGCACCTCGGTGAAGGCGGTGGCGGCCGGGCATGTGATCAGTGCCGGCTGGGGCGGCTCCTTCGGCTACCAGGTGGTCATCCGGCACGCCGATGGCCGTTACACGCAGTACGCCCATCTGTCGGCGATCTCCGTGAAGGACGGGCAGAGCGTGGTGTCCGGCCAGCGCATCGGCCGTTCCGGCTCCACGGGCAACAGCACGGGCCCACACCTGCACTTCGAAGTGCGCACCGGGCCCGAGTTCGGCAGTGACATCGATCCGATCGCCTATCTCCGGGCGGGCGGTGTCGGGGTCTGACGCGTGCGGGCCGGAGCGGCGTCCGCTGGGCAGGCCACGAGGACCGCGGTCCGGTCAGGAGCTGACGCGTGTCCGACGCCGGTCCGGCGAGGACGCCGGCGCGAACATGCCACTGTAGAAGGGGAAGTAGAGGCAGAGCGACTTGTCGTGGTGGGCCGGCTGCCCACCCTCGCCCTCGTACCCGCCCTTTCCGAACGACGCCGCTACCAGCACGTCCTCCTCCGCCGGGGCCGTCGGCCGGACGGGTACCGACGCCAGGAGTTCCCCGACGGGCTCCGCCGCGGTGATGGTTTCCGTGATGGGCTCCGTGACGGCCCCGGTGGAAGCCACCGCACGCTGTTCGCCGCTGATCCGCTCCGTGGTCAGCAGGATCAGTCCGCCCGCGGCGATGACTCCGCAGCCCAGCGCGAGCGCGGTGCCGGTGGTGCCGCCGCGGAAGGTCTCCCCGAACATGACGATGCCCACCACGGCCGCCACCACCGGATTCACGACCGTCAGCGTGGCCAGCGGCGCCGCGAGTCCCGCGCCGCGGTAGGAAGCCTGCGACAGCAGCATGCCCGCCGTCGCGAAGACGCCTATCACCGCCAGGCTCGGCAGATCGTCGCCGGAGACCCCGCTCGTCCAGTCCATTGCGACCGTCTTCGTGAACACCGACGACATGCCGAACACAGCACCGGACGCGACCGCCAGCAGCACACTGCGCACCGCCGGATGACGGTGCGCCGCACGGGCCGCGACCATCAGGGCCACGACGCTACCGACGGTGACCAGCGCCACCGTCACACGCTGGGCGTTGCTCAGTGACCGAGCGTCGGACGCGACGACCAGGGAGAGCAGACCCGCCAGACCGATCGTCGCCATGACGGCGCCCCGCCAGGCGGTCGCGCCGGCCTTGCGGCCCACGAACAGGGCGGCCATCGGCAGCGCGAACACGATGGTGAGTGCGCCCAGCGGCTGAACCAGGCTCAACGGACCGTAGGCGAGCGCCACGACGTGCAGCAGCGCGCCGAGACCGTTCAACGTGACGGCGGCCCACCAGCCCGGCCGGCGCAGCGGAGCAAAAGGCTGGCCCGGCGAGGACGCGGCCACCCGTTCCTGCACGATCGCTCCGCCCGCGTAGGCGACGGCGGAGACGAGCGACAGGAGCACGGACAACGCGAGGGCGCTCATGAGCGGCTCCCCTGCAGGAGGCCGGAGCGGCGGGCCCAGCACGGCGGGCGGTCGGATGTCATAGCCAACACGATGCCGTGTGCCGCGGTTCCCGTCGTCGTACCTGAGCACCCATTGGGTCATACTGCCGATGGAGTACTGCTGTACGACCATCATCTCCAAGGCTGGTGACGGTGGGCGCCACGGTCTGTTGCCGGTGGCTGTGCCTCACAACTCCGCCACGTCCGAGCCCTGTCCGAGCCGCCCGCTCCCTATTGCCCCCCAGGTCGTAAGCCGGACGCGGCGCGCCCGCGGGCCGTGTACCAGGCCTGATCCGCGACGCGTGGCCGGGTAACTCCCCCGGTTCCCCGCAAAACTGACATTCCGCCAGCACCATGTGGGCAACGACGTCGATCTTCCGGAGGTCTTCCGAGATGAGATGGACCCGGCGCCTGCGCCTCGCCGCCGCGGGCACGGTGGCCGCCACGGCGCTGTTCCCGCTGCCGGCGACCCACGCCGAGCCGAGCGGCGGCAGTCTCACCGACCTGGTCAACCCCTTCATCGGCTCCCAGAACGAAGGCAACACCTTTCCGGGCACCGCCGCGCCCTTCGGCATGGTGCAGTTCTCACCGGACACCGGACACCGGACCGGTTACGACTACGGCCGGCACACGATCCGCGGCTTCTCCCTGGTCCATCTCTCCGGTGTCGGCTGCCCGATCGGTGGCGACCTGCCCGTGCTGCCCACGACGGGTGACGTCACCGAGACCGACTACGCCAAGTACGCGGCGAAGTTCAGCCACGCACACGAACAGGCGAGCCCCGGCTTCTACCGGGTCCGCCTCGACACCGGCATCGAGGCCGAACTGACCGCCACCGAGCGGGCCGGCGTGCAGCGCTACACGTTCCCGGCCACCGACAAGGCGAACGTGCTGCTCAACACCGGCCAGTCACTGCACAAGAACGTCTCGTCCAAGGTCGAGATCCTCGACGACCGCACCGTTCGCACGGAGATCACGGGCAGTGGCTTCTGCCGCTCCACCCGGCCCTACACGGTGTACACGGTCACCCGTTTCGACCGGCCTTTCACCGCGCACGGGACGTGGTACCAGGACTCGATCACCCCGGGTGCGAGAAAGTCGTCCGGCCCCGGGCGCAACGGTGCGTACGTCACGTTCGACACGACGAAAGACCGTACGGTCGAGGCGACCACCGCGCTGTCCTACGTCGACGCGCGCGGCGCCGCCGTCAACCTCGCCGCCACGAAGGGGCGTTCGTTCTCCGGGGTTCGGGAGGCCGCTCGCCGCGCCTGGGAGGACCGTCTGGCCGACGTGAAGGTCCAAGGCGGCAGCGACACCCTGCGCACCACCTTCTACTCGTCCCTGTACCGGTCCTTCCTCGCGCCGAACATCGGCAGTGACGCCGACGGCCGCTACAAGGGCTGGGACCAGAAGATCCACCGGGCGCGGGGGTTCACGTACTACCAGAACTGGTCGCTGTGGGACACCTACCGCACCCAGTGCCAGCTCCTGTCCCTGCTCGCACCGCACGAGTCGCGCGACATGGCGATCTCCCTGCTCAAGGTCGACGAGCAGGGTGGCTGGCTGCCCAAGTGGGGCTACGGTCCGGTGGAGACGAACATCATGAGCGGCGACCCGGTCACCCCGTTCCTCACCAACGCCTACCAGCAGGGGCTGCTCAAGGGGTACGAGGAGCGCGCCTACCGCGCGCTCAGGAGGAACGCAGACGGCGTGCCGCCCGCCGACACCATGTACACCGGCCGGGAGTCCAACCGCGAGTACATCGCGCACGGCTTCGCCCCCTACGTCAAGGGCCGCCCGTATGCCAAGCCCGGCGACTCCGACTATCACCACGGCGGGTCGGTGACGCTGGAGTACGCGCTGTCGGACGCGATGCTCGCGCAGATGGCCCGAAGCCTGGGCCATCGGGCGGACGCGGCACGCTATGCCGCCCGGTCGCGGAACTACCGCAACGTTCTCGACCCCTCGACCGGCTTCGTCCGCGCCCGGGACACCTCCGGCGCCTTCGCTGGGCCGGCCGACCCGGCCAGGAGCGTGGGCTTCCACGAGGGCACGGCCTGGCAGTACCAGTGGCTGGTGCCGCAGGACCTGCGCGGCATGATCCGCCTGATCGGCGGTGAGAAGGCTGCCAGTGACCGTCTCGACGCCTTCTTCGCCTACGACCGACTCCTCAAGGAACCGGCGAAGACCGCGCGCGAAGTGTGGGTGAACGGCGCGTACGCCTACTACAACGCGGACAAGTACAACCCGCAGAACGAGCCCGACCTGATCGCGCCGTACGCGTACCTGTGGACCGGTCGGCCGTGGAAGACGACCGACGTGGTGCATGCGGCGCTGACCCTCTTCACGGACGGGCCCACCGGTATGACGGGCAACGACGACCTCGGCACGATGTCCGCCTGGAACGTGCTGTCGTCCATCGGTATCTTCCCGGTACAGCCCGGCTACCCCACCTGGGGCCTGACCACGCCGGTCTTCGACCGGGTCGATCTGGCCCTTGACCGGGCGTACTACCCGCGCGGCCGGCTGACCATCACGGCGCCGGGCAGGTCGGACGGCGACCGGTACATCCAGGGGGTGCGCGTCGACGGCTCTGCCTACGAGCGGACGTACGTCACGACCGAAGCGCTGCGCCGTCTGGGTGTGCTGGAGTTCACGGTCGGCGCGCGGCCGTCCGGGTGGGGTACGGCGCCGGATGCCGCGCCACCTGCACTGAAGTGACCTCGTGTGCCTCATGAGTCCCGCCTCTTTCGGAGAGGCGGGATTCAATCTGCCGTTAACTGTACGTAGCCTGATCGTACTTGACCGTAATTGGCTGTCGGAGGTTGACTTCTTGCTTCCCACCCCGTCGACGCGAGGCAAGCCCTTGACTTCTGACCTGCTCGCGCCACTCGACCTCGCATTCTGGAACATCGAGTCCGCCCGTCACCCGATGCACCTCGGTGCCCTCGGCGTCTTCCCCTGCCACTCACCGACCGCGGGCGCCCACGCCGCCGATCTGCTGGCGGTCCGGGCCGCGGCCGTGCCGGGACTGCGCATGCGGATCCGCGACGTCTGGCTTCCGGACGTACGCCTCCCGCGCGATCTCGCCGACGTACGGCTCCCGCTCGCCCTCGGCGGCGCGGCCCGGGAACCCGTCCCCGACTTCGACCCGCTCGACCACGTACGGCTGCACGCCCCCACCGCCGACTTCCACGCCGCCGCCGGCCGGCTCCTGGAGCGTCCGCTGGAGCGTGGACGGCCACCGTGGGAGGCGCACGTCCTGCCGGGGGAGTCGGGCACCTCGTTCGCCGTCCTCTTCAAGTTCCACCACGCGCTCGCCGACGGACTGCGTGCCCTGACGCTCGCGGCCGCCGTCATGGACCCGATGGACATGCCGGAGCCCCGCCCGCGTCCCCCCGAACCCGCGCGTGGCCTCCTCCCGGACGTCCGCAAACTCCCCGGGCTGCTCCGCGGCACCCTCGCGGACGTGGGCCGGGCCCTGGACATCGGTGCCTCCGTCGCCCTGTCCACGCTCGGTATGCGCTCCTCGTCCGCCTTCACCTCCGAGCCCAGCGGCACCCGCCGCACCGCCGGCGTCGTCATCGACCTCGACGAGGTGCACCGGGTGCGCAAGTCGGCGGGCGGCACCGTCAACGACGTCCTCATCGCGGTCGTCGCGGGCGCCCTGCGCCGCTGGCTGAACGAACGCGGCGACGGCAGCGCGGGGGTCGCGCCCCGCGCCCTGATCCCCGTCTCCAAGCGCCGACCCCGCACCGCCCATCCACAGGGCAACCGGCTCTCCGGCTATCTGATACGGCTCCCGGTCGACGACCCTGACCCGCTGACGCGGCTGCGGACGGTGCGCACGGCCATGGATCGCAACAAGGACGCGGGGCCCAACCGGGGCGCGGGCGCCGTCGCGCTGCTGGCCGACCACGTGCCCGCGCTGGGGCACCGGCTGGGCGGGCCACTGGTCAGCCAGGCCGCCCGGCTCTGGTTCGACATCCTGGTCACCAGTGTGCCGCTACCCAGTCTCGGCCTGCGTCTCGGCGGCAATCCGCTCACCGAGATCTATCCGCTCGCCCCGCTGGCCCGCGGCCAGTCCCTGGCGGTGGCGATCTCGACGTACCGCGGCCGCGTCCACTACGGGTTGGTCGCCGACGGTCGGGCGGTGCCGGACCTCGGTCGGCTGGCGCGCGCGGTGTCGGAGGAGGTGGAGACGCTGCTGGTGGCCTGCCGCACATGAACGGCTGTGCCGCGGGGGCAGGTGGCGGCGGCCCGGGGCGTGGGACTGAGCTGTCGTCCCCGCCGCGGCCGCCCCGGCATCCGCGCCTCCAGCACCGTTCGCCGGTCACCACCCGCTCCCTTGATCAACTCGGGTTTGGAGACCCGCCCGCCGCTCCGTAAAATTCTCTGTTCGAAAGCGAGCGCGGTCGGAGCGCTGCGCGGGTGAGCGAGGAACGGCAGCGCTATGACGGTGACTGAGGACGGCCTGGTGGGCAGCGGCCCGGCGGCCACGGACGGGGTGTCGTACGGCCCCGGCATCGACCCGGAGCGCCTGGCCGTCTGCCTCGGCGTGCTCGAAGAGCTCGAGGAGCTCGAGGTCGACCACCCCGACGCGATCAAGGTGCGTCGGGCGACCTCGCACATCTACCGCATGGTCAAGCAGCGCCGCCGCTCGGAGCGCCGCGCCGCCAAGACCGCCCACGACAAGGCGGTAACCGAGGCCACGGCGACGGGATCCGCACAGCGCATCGACGACGAGACCGAGGGCATCCTGCCGTCGTCGATCACTGAGGCCGGCCGAGTCGCGGGAATACTCCAGCGCCCGCGCTCCTGCTACGTCTGCAAGAGCCGCTACGTCGAGGTCGACTACTTCTACCACCAGCTCTGCCCGAAGTGCGCCGTCGAGAACCGTGCCCGCCGCGACGCCCGGGCCGACCTCACCGGCAAGCGGGCGCTGCTCACCGGCGGTCGCGCCAAGATCGGCATGTACATCGCGCTGCGCCTGCTGCGCGACGGCGCCCACACCACGATCACCACCCGGTTCCCGAACGACGCGATCCGCCGCTTCAAGGCCCAGCCCGACAGCGACGAGTGGATCCACCGGCTGAAGATCGTCGGCATCGACCTGCGCGACCCCGCCCAGGTGGTGGCGCTGGCCGACTCGGTCGCCGCCGAGGGTCCGCTGGACATCCTGATCAACAACGCGGCGCAGACCGTACGCCGCTCCCCGCAGGCCTACAGCGAACTGGTGGCCGCCGAGTCCGCCCCGCTGCCGGCGGGCGAGCTCCCGTCGGCCGAGGTGATCGGCACGTTCGGCTCCGGGGCCGTGCCGGCGCTCCCGGTCGCCGGGGACGGCGCGCTCACCGCCCAGGACGTCACCGACCTGGCCTTGGTCTCCGGTTCGGCGTCGCTGGAACGCATCGCGGCGGGCACGGCGATCGACGCGGGCGGTCTCGTCCCCGACCTGCACGACAGCAACAGCTGGGTCCAGGCGGTGGAGGACGTCACGCCCATCGAGTTGCTGGAGGTCCAACTGTGCAACTCCACGGCGCCCTTCATCCTGATCAGCCGCCTGCGCGCCGCCATGGCCGCCTCTTCGGCCCGGCGTACGTACATCGTGAACGTCTCCGCGATGGAGGGCGTCTTCAACCGCGGCTACAAGGGTGCCGGCCATCCGCACACCAACATGGCGAAGGCCGCCCTGAACATGCTCACGCGCACCAGTGCGCAGGAGATGTTCGAGAAGGACAGCATCCTGATGACCGCCGTCGACACCGGCTGGATCACCGACGAGCGTCCGCACCCGGACAAGGTGCGCCTCGCTGAGGAGGGCTTCCACGCCCCGCTCGACCTCGTGGACGGCGCGGCCCGGGTATACGATCCGATTGTGCGCGGCGAGCAGGGCGAGGACCTGTACGGCGTCTTCCTGAAGGACTACGCGCCCGGGAAGTGGTAAGCCCGGAAGTGGCCCCGCAGGCGGCGAGGCGACGCTCCTGAATGTGTCGCCCGGCGCCGGCCGGGAACTCGGTCCCTGGTGAGTACCACCGCGGGAGGAGTTCCCATGGCCGAACCACACGAGATCGATCCACGTGCCGCCGAGGACCCTCGCAACGTCTATCCAAGCGACGAGCAGTTCTACGAGGCGGACCGTCCGCCGGGCCACGCACTGCCGGAGGACCGGCCACGCGGCGGCGAGCCCAGGGCCCAGTTGAAACACCGCGGGACCTGGGCCACTGTCGCGCTGGTCGTCTGCATCATCGTGGTGGTCCTTGCCGGCATCGCGCTGTTCCCCTGAGGGGTCACAGCAGGTGACAGGGCGCGTGTGAACGCAGCCCGTCGGGGTGTACGCCCCGGAGAGTGAGTTCTCCGGGGCGTACGCCGTCCCCGACGCGATTCCGCCGTCGCCCGGCAGGTCGGCGCCGCCGTCCCCGGTCCACCCTGAGGCCCGGACCGGTACGTGTCTCAGGTCCGGACGTGACGCCTTGGGTGCACGGGGCCATGGCCGGCCGGCAGGAGACCAGGCTGCCCACCGGGAAAACCCGGTGACCGCAGCCCCGTCCGACACCACAATGAAATGCCACGGCGCCGGTGGAACCCATCGCTCGCGGTGCCCACCGAGAAGCTGCACGGCCTGCGCCTGCCCAAGGAGTCGCACGTCAGCACGGCCCCCGACCGCACCCTGCACGAGGCCGCGAAGTGGTGCAGGCTCGCCCTCGGCGGCAACCCGACCGCCATGGAACCCATGTGGCTCCCGGCCGAGTTGTACGAGGTACGGACACCGCTCGGTGACGAGCTGATCGGTATCCGTGCGTCCTTCCTGTGTGCCAAGCGTGTCCGCGACGCCTGTCTCGGCTATGCGACCCAGCAGTTCAGGCGTCTTGAAGCCCGTGGCGACAGTTCGTTCTCCGCGGACACCCGCAAGCGTTCCGCCAAGCACGCCCTTCCCCGGTGCCCAACCGGCCGCAGACTGCGCGTCGATCCGTACACGCGTGACGCCGGCTCGGTGAACAGTTCGATGGTTGAGCCGAACGGGTGGTTTCAAATAGGGCGATTGCCATCAAAGTGGTTAAGAATAAGGCTGAATGGGGGCGGGAGGTGCGCGACGGTTACCCGGTTGTTCCAGCCCCATCGAGCGGGCTCCCGCTCATTTGGTTAATCTGGTCTGTGGCGGACAACTTTTGGGGTCCCACCCACACCCACGGTCCGTCCCGGGACATGCCGGTCACCACGGCCTGCTCTCGTATGAGTTGCCGACGCCACCGCGTCCGACCTGTTTTCGACTCAGACCCGAGCGGACGTTAGAGGCACAGTGGCGGACTGGGCTACGTCCCGAGGGTTACCCGACACATAAGGAGTGCGCGGTGACACCGGAGAAGACCAATCGCAATCAGCGTCCCAAGGAACGTGCGGACGGGGGCCGACGGACGGAGAAGAAGCTCGGCAGTCTGGACGTGTGGGCCAGGTCGGCCCCCATCCGGCTGGCCGGCTACGAGGACGACCTCGCCGAGCCCCATATCCTGCCGAGTGTCGACTGACCTTGCGGGATTCGTTGTGATCGCTGACGGCATGGGCGTGCCAGGCTCACGTCCATGCTGATCAGGGAAGCCGCGGCCGACGACTGGCCGCGGATCTGGCCTTTCTGGCACCGGATCGTCGCCGCCGGCGAAACCTACGCATGGGACCCGGACACCACCGAGGAAGCGGCTCGCGCGCTGTGGATGGCGCCGGCCAAACGCGTGTACGTCGCCGAGGACGACACCGGAGCGGTTGTCGGCTCGGCCTACGTCACACCGAGCACACCGAACTACGGGGGCCACCGCCGCGGGCATCGCCAACGCCGGCTTCATGGTCGACCCGGGCTGTGCGGGCCGCGGCGTCGGACGAGCTCTGGCCGAGTACGTCCTGGCCGCGGCGAAATCCCTCGGCTACCGCGGCATGGTCTTCAACGCGGTCGTGGAGACCAACCCCGCGGTGAGGCTGTGGACGTCTCTGGGCTTCACCATCCTGGGCACGGTTCCGGACGCGTACGACCACCCCCGGTTCGGGAGGGTCGGGCTGCATGTCATGCACCGGGCGCTGTGAGGCCGGCCTGGTAGGCGGTGGTGAATCACCGGCTGGGGTGGCCGACGGGAGTTGAGTGCGAAGGTCGAACTTTCTTGCCCTTGTTGGCGGTTGCCATCATGCGCGGTCTGGTGCGCCTCCCGGATCTCCGCGTCGTTGTCGTTGCTTGGTCGCGGTCTCCTCGACGGCCGGCGACGCCGGGAGCCGCGGATCTTCCCAGCGGACCACCCGGCGGTCTATAGTCCAAAACTAGCAGCGCTAATTAACTCTGAGGCAGGTCAGGAGTACCTCGTGCGTTCCGTCCACTTCGCCGCGGCCCGTCGTACCCCCATCGGCAAACTGCGCGGCGCACTGTCCTGCGTACGGCCCGACGACCTGGCCGCCACCGTCATCCGAGGCCTGGTAGCCGATGTGCCCATCCTCGACCCGGCCCGCATCGACGACGTCTACTGGGGCGCCGCCAACCAGGCCGGCGAGGACAACCGCAACGTCGCCCGTATGGCCGCCCTCCTCGCCGGCCTGCCGGACTCCGTGCCGGGCGCCACCGTCAACCGGCTCTGCGCCTCCGGCCTGGAGGCGGTGACCATGGCAGCCCGCGCGATCGCCGCGGGCGAGGCCGACATCGTGCTCGCCGGGGGCTCCGAGTCCATGAGCCGCGCCCCCTTCGTCCTGCCCCGCCCCGACGAGGCCCTGCCGCACCGCATGGAGACCGTCGACACCCGCCTCGGCTGGCGCCTGGTCAACCCGGCGATGCGCGACCTGCACGGCCTGCTGTCCATGGGGGAGACCGCGGAGGAGGTCGCCGAGCGGTACGCCGTCTCGCGCGAACGCCAGGACGACTTCGCGCTGCGCAGCCACCAGCGTGCCGCCGCCGCCCGCAAGGACGGCTGCTTCGACGCCGAACTCCTGCCGGTGACCAGGCCGGACGGCATCGTGGTCGAAGCCGACGAGTGCGTACGCGAGGACACGTCGCCCGAGAAGCTCGCCCGTCTCAAGCCGGTGTTCCGCGAGGGCGGCACGGTCACGGCCGGCAATGCCTCACCCATGAACGACGGCGCGGCCGGACTCCTGCTCGTCAGCGAGGAGGCGCTGAACGAACTGGGCCTCGAGTCCCTCGGCCGGTACGTCGCCGGCACCTCGGCCGGCGTCCACCCGGATGTGATGGGCATCGGCCCCGTCCCCGCCACCCAGAAGGCCCTGGCGCGCGCCGGCTGGACCATCGGCGACCTCCAGGAGGCCGAGTTCAACGAGGCGTTCGCCGCCCAGGCCCTGGCCTGTGTCGACCGTCTCGGCATCGACCCGGAGCTGGTCAACCCGACCGGTGGTGCCATCGCCCTCGGCCATCCCCTCGGCTGCTCGGGCGCGCGCATCCTGACGACCCTGCTCCACCGCATGCGCCGCACCGGCGCGGCCCGCGGGCTTGCGACGATGTGCGTGGGCGTCGGGCAGGGCAGCGCGATGCTCGTCGAGCGGCCCTGAAGGTACGTCACCAATCCAGGCATGCACATGCGAGACCTTCGGCCGACCCGCCGCCCTGCCGAAGGCCCGGCAGAACGGTGACTGCCGTCCAACTGCTGCCGAGCTGAACGAGTCCGGCGGCTTACCGGAGCAGCGCGGGCAGGTCCGCGAAGGAGTCGAGGACGTGGTCGGGCTCGCCGCTCGCGGCCCGGTGGACCTCCGGCAGGTACTTGCCGGTCCTGACGAGCACCCCGGCGATGCCGGCGCGCTGCGCCGCGAGTACATCGGACTCGATATCGTCGCCGACCATCAACACCCGGTCGGCGCCGACCCCGAGACGGGCCAGCGCCGTCTCGAAGAACGCGGGCGACGGCTTGCCGGTGACCTCCGCTTCCGTGCGCGCGGCCTTCTCGAGCCCGAGCAGGAACGCACCCGTGTCGAGCTGCAATCCGCGGTCGGTGCGCCAGTACAGATTGCGGTGCATGGCGACCAGCCGGGCACCCTGCTGGAGGTGGCCGAAGGCGCGGTTGAGAGCGGTGTAGTCGAACTCGGGGCCGGCACCGCCGACGATCACGACATCCGGGACGGTGTCGTCTTCGACGACACGGACACCGACGAGGTCCTCCCGGATGTCCCCGCTGTTGAGCAGCCAACACCGCGCCCCCGGACAGCGGTCGGCGAGGTACGCGGCCGTGACGGCGGGCGCGGTGAGGATGTCCTCGGCAGCCACCGGAAAACCGGCCGCCGAGAGGGTCCCGGCGATCGACGCGCGGGTGCGGGACGTCGTGTTGGTGACCAGGACGACGGCGAGACCCCGGTCGCGGATCTCCCACAGTGCCTCGACCGCTCCCGGCAGTGGCCGCCACGAGACGGTGAGGACGCCGTCGATGTCGATGAGCACGGCACGCACTGAGTCCATGGCAGGACGATAACGACGGCGGTGGGGATACGGCGCGTGCCGCGCGCTCGCCCAGGAGGCCCCGCCCCTCAGGACAAGGGCGCCACCACAGTCTTGATCACCCCGTCGGCGACGAACACCGCCGCCCGTACCCTCGACGTCATGATCCCGCATGTCCTGGTCCTCGGCGGCACCGCCGAGGCACGCGAACTCGCCGCCCTGTTGACCTCCCGCACCGGCGTCCGGGTGACCACGTCCCTGGCCGGGCGGGTGTCCCGGCCCAGGGCGCTGGACGGGGACGTACGCGTCGGGGGCTTCGGCGGCGCGGAGGGTATGGTCGCCTGGCTGCGCGAGCACCGCGTGGACGCGGTGCTCGACGCCACGCACCCGTTCGCCGTCGGCATCACGGCGAACGCTGCCCGTGCCGCGGCGATCACCGGAGTTCCCACCGTCGTGCTGCGCAGGCCCGGCTGGAGCGCGGGCTCCGGAGACCGCTGGCACGAGGCGGCGTCGCTCGCTGAAGCGGCGAATCTGCTGCCACCGCTCGGCCGACGCGTCTTCCTCACCACCGGCCGACTGGGGATCGCGGCCTTCGCCCACCTGGCAGACCTCCACTTCGTCGTACGCTCGGTGGAGCTGCCCGAGCCCCCCATGCCGCCGGATACGGAGGTGCTGCTGGCCCGCGGGCCCTTCACGGCCGCAGGAGAGACGGCTTTGCTGCGCGAGCACCGTATCGACGTGCTCGTGACGAAGGACAGCGGTGGAGCGGCGACGGCGGCCAAACTCACGGCCGCGCGGGCTCTCGGCCTCCCGGTGGTCGTCGTACGCCGCCCGCCCCTGCCCGCGGGCGTGACCACGGTGCCGGACGTGGCCGGCGCGCTGGCCAGGTTGGGACTCGGCCCCGGATGACGAACGCGTGCCCTGCGCGGTGATCGTCGCAGGGGCGCGAACGCACCGGTGGGCCGTGCCCACGAGCGGGGACCGGCCGCCCGGGCGGCCGTACCGCCGCTACTCGGCCGCTTGGCCGCGGCCCTGCGGATGCCTGCGCAGCAGATACGTGTCCATGATCCAGCCCTTGCGCTCCCGGGCCTCCGCGCGCAGCCGCTCGATGCGCTCGGCGGTCTCGGCCAGGGGGCCGGAGACGAGTATCTCGTCCGGCGTGCCTATGTAGGCGCCCCAATAGATGTCGATGTCCTGGTCCGCATACCGCCGGAAGGCCTGGTGAGCGTCCAGCATCACCACCACGTCGTCCACCCCCTCCGGGAAGCCCTCGGCGAGACGGCGGCCTGTGGTGATCTGCACGGGCCGGGCCACCCGGTTGAGCCCCGTGCGGTGCTTCGCGACGAGCGCCGAGACGCTGCTGATACCCGGCACGACGTCGTACGAGAACGTCACCGCGCCCCGGTCCAGGACCTCCTCCAGGATGCCGAGTGTGCTGTCGTACAGCGCGGGGTCGCCCCACACCAGGAACGCACCGGTGTCCTCCTCGCCCAGCTCCTCGGCGATCAGCCGCTCGTAGATACCGGCGCGCGCCGAGCGCCAGTCACCGACGGCGGGGGAGTAGGCCGCGCCGCCCGCGGCCCGGTCGCGCTCCGGGTCACGTGCCTCGACCAGGCGGTAAGCCCCCTCCGGCCGGTGTGCGTCGAGAAGGTCACGGCGCAGCCGGGTGAGATCCGACTTCACCTCGCCCTTGTCGAGGACGAAGAACACGTCCGTGCTCTTCAGCGCCTTGACCGCCTGCAGGGTCAGCTGGTCGGGGTCGCCCGCCCCGATGCCGATGACATGAATTTTCCGCACGACTCAGAGTCTGCCGTACGCCACTGACAGCCCACGCACGCCCCTTGCCTCGCCCCGACCTACGGCTGCTCCTCGCGCAGCCTGGGCGACCAGGCAAGCGGGTCCACGCCGGCCGTGTTCCGTTCCACGACCGCGGCCAGCTCCCTCGCCCAGACGGCGATACCGGACACCTCCAGGCCGTAGGGCCGACGCCGTCCCGTCTCGGCTGCCCACCCCTCGACCGCCCCGGCTCCGCGGCGCAGGAGCCGGGCGCCGCCTGTCACGTTGCCCCGGGCCGCGTGCGTGAGGCCGACCGCGAGCTGGGCAAGACCTCGCCACAGCGCACGTTCCTCGTCGGGACCCGACTTCCAGGCGTCCTCGAAGACCTCGTGCGCGTGGAACGGCTTCCCTGCGTCCAACAGGGCCTGGGCCTCGGCGACGGTGTCCTCCGGGGCGCGTACGACGCCCTCGGGCTGGCGCGCGACGCCCCGCGCTCCGTAGGGCAACGGCCGACCCAGGCCGTCCCGCGGCCGCGCGTTGCGGGCCCGCCCTGCCGCGTCCCGGTCACGCTCCCGGTCCGCTCGATCTTCCGATGCGTCGTTCATAACCCGATTGTCGCGCGCCACCTGCCCTCCCGCGGGGCAGTCCCCGGCGTGGGGTAAAGTTCTGTTCGCGCGATCACGTGGGTCACCGCGGGAGCGCATCGGGACGTGGCGCAGCTTGGTAGCGCACTTGACTGGGGGTCAAGGGGTCGCAGGTTCAAATCCTGTCGTCCCGACAGTGATGTCGGAAATTTCCGCAGGTCAGGGGCTCTCTTTGGAGAGCCCCTGATGCGTTTGTGGGATCGGGGTGGGAGCCCTCTTCCGCTCCTTGTGCTCCCATCGCTCCCAGCCGTGGTTGGCTGCGTCAATTGATATTCACCGGCCGTCGCCCGATCCGGTCGAGATGGCTGCGCTCCCACGGCGGCGGGCCTGCTGCTCCCGGCTTTTGCTGGTCAAGGGGTCGGCTTGCTCCCAGCTCCTCAAAGGAGGTCGTGTGAACGGGCGGCCTCTTGTCCGATTTTCCCAGCTGTATGGAGCGGCGCCCGCTCGACCACCCACCGGTAGACACCCAGCCCGCTGCCGTGCTCGGTGCCGCGCCGTGCGATGAGGGACACAACGCCGCGGGCGCTCCAGCCCCGACGTCCCGAACCTGTTTGACCTGCAACCGAGTTCGCCGATTCGTTGAACTCCGCTGACGTTTCACCCGTGCGTCGGACCCGTCCGACGCATCCCATGCGGCCCGGGGTCGGTCAGTGCCGTGGCGGCCACAGGCCGTCGATGAGGACGGTAAGTACCTGATCGGCTTCGTCGGGGGCGTGCTCACGGGTCCAGGCCGCCGCGGCGATCAGTGCGAACAGTTCCGCGGCCGAGGTGTCGTCCCGTACCTCGCCGGCCCGCTGGGCCCGCTCCAGAAGCTGCTTACCGGACGACTGCATGGACGTACAGGCGTTGTTCAGCTCGGAGGTCTCGTCCTTGAGGCTGTCCATCAGCGTGGTGACGAGACCCCGGTAGGTGGTGGCATGCGCCACCGCCGCTCGTACCCAGGTCGCGAGGGCCTCTCCGGCCGGCTCCGTGGTCAGCAACTCCCCTGCGGTCTCGTTGAGTTCCGAGATGCTGTCTTGGAGTATCGCCTCCAGTAGGGCTTCCCGGGTAGGGAAGTGGCGGTAGAGCGTCGCGTTGCCCAGGCCCGCCTGCTTGGCGATGTCGTCGAGCGAGGTGTGGATGCCGTGCTGGTCGAAGGCCTTCCTGGCTTCGGCCAGGAGTCGCTCGTAGTTGCGGCGGGCGTCTGCGCGCATCGGGCTGTCATCTCCTTGGCCGTGCCTGGAGCCGCGTCAAAAACGGGGTAGGGCCCCGATTCTAACCCGGCTCTTGGTCGATCTCCTTCAGCTTCGGGCGGTCGCCCCGCAGCGCCGGGACCAGGATCGGCGGCTCCGTGTTCAGGCTCTGCGCGGCGAGCGCCACGAGGACACTGTCCAGGCCGAGTTCCACGAGCAGTCGGACGCGGAGCTTCCGGACTACTCCGAGCCTTGTTCCGCGCTACTGCCCGTCGGGACGGAGCGCATGATCAGGGTGAGCAGGATGGTGAGGGCGGTGAAGCCGGCGCCCCAGGCGAAGGCCGTGGTGACGCCCTCGGTGAGGATGAAGTCCGCGGTCCCCTTGGCGTCGAGTCCGGCGGGCACCTCGTCGGCCGCGCCACGGCTGGCGGCGCCGAAGACGGTGACCATGATGGCGAGGCCCAGTGCGCCGCCGATCTGCTGCATCACGTTCAGCAGACCGGACGCGGCGCCCGTCTCCTCCGCCGCGACGCCGGACATCAGGATGGTGGTGACGCCCACGAGCAGGGTGCCCATGCCGAGGCCGGCGACGAGCATGGGCCCGAGCAGCGTGGAGAGGTACTCGGCCTCGGGGGTGATCTGGGTGAACCAGATCAGGCCGATGCTGATGGCGCCGGCGCCGACCGCGGTCAGCACCCGCGGGCCGGCCTTGGGCAGCACCTTGGCGGCGGCGCTGGAGGCGCCGAGGATGAGCACGGCCAGTGGGACGAAGGCCAGGCCTGCCTGGATCGGGGTGAAGCCGCGGACCTCCTGGAGGAACTGGGTGAGGAAGAAGAACATCGCGTTGCCTGCCGCCATGACGAACAGCAGCGAGAGGTAACCGGTCGCGCGGTTGCGGTCCGCGAACAGTCGCAGCGGGGTGATCGGCTGCTTGGCGTGGGTCTCGATGAAGACGAACAGCACGAGCAGGACGACGGCGAGGGCGAAGGAGACCAATGTCAGCGCGTCGCCCCAGCCGCTCTCGGCGGCCCGGATGAAGCCGTAGACCAGGGCGGTCATACCGGCGGTCGAAGTGAGCGCGCCGCCGACGTCGAAGTGGGCGGGCTTGCGCTCGGTCTCGTGGATGAACATCGGGGCGGCGATCAGCAACGCGATGCCGATCGGCACGTTGATGAAGAGCACCCAGCGCCAGGACAGCCAGTCCGTCAGCAGGCCGCCGCCGATCAGGCCGATGGCCGCGCCGGAGCCGGACACCGCCGCGTACAGACCCAGGGCGCGGGCTCGGGCCTTCTCGTCGGTGAAGTGCGTCGCGATCAGAGCGAGCACGGTGGGCGCTGCGAAGGCGGCGCCGATGCCCTGCAGGGCGCGGGCGGAGAGCAGCATCGCAGGCGAGTTGGACAGGCCGCCGAGCAGCGAGGCGGCGGTGAAGACCGTGACGCCGATGAGCATGCCACGACGGTGACCGAGGACGTCTCCAGTGCGGCCGCCGAGCAGGAGCAGACCGCCGAAGGTCAGCAGGTAGGAGCTGAGGACCCAGGAGAGTCCGGTCGGGGTGAAGTCGAGCGCGACCTTGAGGTCGGGGAGGGCGATGTTCACCACGTTCACGTCGAGGATGATCATCGTCTGGAGGGCGAGCACGATGACGAGCACCATGCCGTTGCCGTTGCCGCGGCCCACCGCGTCGGCAAGGGCGGGAGCGCGCTGGCCCGCGGAGCTCGTGACGGTCTGTTCGCTCATGATTCGGCATCTCCTCGGAAGGTAAACGGGGATAGTCCACGGTTCTTTCGTTGAAAATACAGGGACTGTCCCCGTTTAGCAATCGGCAACGTTCCCATGCCGGTTGACGCCCAGTTCCCGATTGAGAAAGGCGGTGTCGGGGTCGGGGCTTGTGTGGGGCCTCGCAGGGGTGATGCATGCGGCCGCGTGGTGGCCGCGACTGGCTGGACCAGGGCGTGTTTCGAAAGTCCCGCCTGCCCCGCGGTGTCTGGCACGGCACCTCGCCCCAGACGCCGCGGGGCCCGCCCTTCGGGCGGACGACGGGACTTTCGAAACACGCCCTAGCCGAGGGTGAGCACCGCCTTGCCGTGGAGCCCGCGGGCGAGCAGTGCGTCGATCGCCTCCGCCGCAGCGTCCCAGCTGCCGCGCCAGGTGATGCCCGGATCGAGGTCACCGGCGGCGACGCGCTGGGCCAACCAGGTCAGCTCGCGGTCCAGGCCGGTGCAGGCGAGCAGGAAGAACGTCACTATCGAGCGGTTGTGCCTGCCCTGGTCGCCGAAGAACGCTCCGAACGGGAAGTCCTCCCCGCTCTCGGTGCCGTGTCCGACCGAGACGAGGGTGCCGCCTTCGTTCAGCGTCTGGTACGCCTCGACGAGCAGCGGACCGCCGACCATGTCGACCACGCCGTCCATCGGCCGGGTGGCCTCCTTCGGCGTGCTGATCACCTCGTGGGCGCCCAGCCCGCGCAGCAGTTCGCCGTTGGTGTCAGGGTCGCTGGTGACGGCCACGACGTGGGCGCCCGCCGCGCGGGCGAGTTGCACGGCGTATCGGCCGACGCCTCCGGTGGCTCCCGTTACGAGGACGTCGCGTCCCAGGAGCGGACCGATGCGGTGCAGGGCGCGCAGGGCGCTCGTGGCGGCGACCGGGATCGTCGACAGCGCGGCCGGGTCGGCTCCCTCGGGTGCGACACCGATCAACGCGGTGTCGACCGCACGCAGTTCGGCCCAGGCACCATCGGGCATGAGGGTCACGACCGGCGTGCCGACGGCCGGTCCGGAGCCGTCGGCGGCCGCCCGTTCCACGACGCCGGCGGCGTCCCAGCCCAGGACCGCACCCTCGGGCGCTCCCTTCAGGCCGAAGACGACCTCTCCGTAGTTGAGCGAGGTCGCGGTCACCCGGATCAGGGCCTGATGAGGCGCGGGAACTGGGTCGGGGACGGTGCTGAGGCGCAGGCCGGCGGGAGCCGAACGGTCGATGAGCAGTGCGCGCATGGAAATCCTCCCAGGAAAAAAATGCCACTGAGTGGCGTTAGCCTACAGGTGGCATTTGCCGCTCGGCTACACTGGAGGTAATGACGTCCAAGACATCCGCTGCCGACCCGCCTGCAGTCGCCCATCTGCCCCTGCGTGAGCGCAAGAAGCTACGCACCCGGCAGGCGCTGATCGACACCGCGCTGGAACTGTTCAGCGAGCGTGGCTTCGACGCGGTGACGTTGGACGAGCTCTGCGATGCGGTCGAGGCCTCCAAGCGGACGTTTTTCCGCAACTTCAGCAGCAAGGAAGACGTCGCACTGGCGCCGACCCAGGACCTGTGGGCGGTCTTTCTCGACGTGCTGGAGGACTGCCCGGCAGACGGGCGTACGCTCATCGCGCTGTTCGAGGACACTCTCGTCGCGGCCATCGGTCGGATGGATGCCGACGGATGGGCCGAACGTGCCTTGGTGAGCCGTCGATTGGCGGCTCGGACGCCGTCCATGGAGGCGCATGGGCTGGCGTTCTGCGACCGCACCAGCCGCGCCGCTCTCGCCGTTGTCGAGCAACGGTTCGGCCTCCCCAGGGCCGGCGACGTACGCGCCCATCTGGCACTCGACATGCTGGTCGCGGCGTTCCACCGAGCGCTCGACGGCTGGGTGACCCAGCCCGCTGGGCACACCCGGGCAGACCTCGCCCGCCGGCTCCGCGCGACCTGCGCGGAGCTGCCCGGTGCACTGATGGTGAAAGCCGAGGGGCGCGCGTAGGACCTAGGGTCTGTTGGGAAAGCGCTGGTCACAGCCACCCGTTGAGGACTGCGACCAGCACTGTCGCCTCGTAGCGAATGGCAAGCTTGATGCCCTATGGCTTGCCGAGCAGCGGCAGCTCGCCGAAGTCGGGGTGGATGCCTTCGCCTGGGGCGTGTTGACCAAGCGGCATCCCGCCCTTATCAAGAGGGTGCGCGATGCCTTCCCGTACGGGACCGAGCAGCACCGAGCGCTCGACGCCCTGCTCGAGGAGAGTCTGATGGACGTGATCGAACCCCTTGGCCCTGATGCCCCCGATCGGGAACAGTGGGAGGCATGGGACCGGGGCTCGTCGGCCGGTCCTGGTTCGGCGTGCCGTTCCTGGGGGCGGAGAGCTATTTCTACCGCAAACTTCTCGGAGCAGTCGGGTACTTCGAAGCAGGCCCGTGGCAGGCCATCGACCCGTTCAGGCCCTTCAAACAGGCCGAGCTATGCACTGATGAGGCCGAAGCCGAGCTGACGGCCCCGGACCGGCTGGCTCTGCGATCCGTCGACGAGCAGGCTCGGGCAATTCTCCATGGCTCCTTGTGGGGCAACCGTGCGGACCCCACCGCGGACTTGGCATCCGGGTCCGTGTCCCCGGGGAGTGGGGCAGTCATGTCAGCGAAGCCGTCCGTGACCAGCAAGATCAAGGGGCAGGGCCGCAAAGGCGTCCTGACGGCCCAACAGCGTGAGACATGGATCTCCTCCGGTGGGACGGTGGCGTACGGGAAGTGAGCGGGGCCGGGAGCGAGGGTCAGACTGTCGGGCGGGCAGTCCCTCGTACCGCCAGCGCGACGCACACCACCGCCAGTGGCAGTTCCGCGCCGAGCGCCATCGCTATCGCCGAGACCTGATCCGCGCCCGGTGCCGCGGTCATCGTGTCGAACCAGGCGTCGACCACCAGCAGCGTCGCGGTGGCGGTGGCCGTCAGGGTGTGCAGGTGGTGGCCGCGTGCAGCCAGCAGCCCCGTGGCGATCAGCCCCAGCGCCTCCAAGGCGTCCAGGCCGATCCAGGCGGTGCACCAGTTCGAGGCGATGGTGGTTCCCGGCAGGCCGTTGGCCAGCACGACCAGCCACGGCAGCAGGGTCAGCCCGCAGCCGATCAGTACGTGTTCCAGGCGGTACCGGCGGCGGATTCGACGGCCGGCCGCACCGCGGGTCCTGTCCTCAGGTCGGCAGATGCTCAGCGTGCTCATCGGATCGGTCTCCTCGCGTTCCCGGCGCTCCTTCACGGCCTCCAGCCTCGTCCGCCGGACGCTCACGGTCAGTAACGCGAATGTCCGTTGTGGGGGTGGCACTAGCTACACCCCGAGGCGGATGCTCTTGCCATGGCCCGCCCCCGGCCCGGACACCTACCGTTTCCCCATGCACACAACCGCCCGCCTGCGGCGCCTACTTCTGTTCCCGTTCCAGGGAGCCGGACGACTGGTCTCGTTCCTCGTCACGGGCGTCCTCGTCCAGCTCGGCGTCCTCTTCGTCGTGTCCCTGCTGTTTCTGCTCTTCCTCCCGGTCCTCGACCCGGCGGGCCAACTGCCCGTCGCGGTGTTCGTCCTATTCACGGCCATCGTGCTCGCCGGGCCGCTGCTGACCGAGGTGCAGCGCGGCCGCTTCCGCACCCGGCTCGACGTGGCCATCCCCTCGCCTTACGCGGGACAGCGGCCCCGGCTGCCGGAGTGGCTGCGATCCCGGGCGGGGCACCGGCAGCTCAGGTACCACCTGCTGGACGGGCCGCTGCTCGCTCTCGCGGGGTTCTTCACCCTCCTGGCATCGGTCGTGGCCGTCACCGCCACCTCGATCTACCTGTGGATCTGGCTGGTGCCGCTGGACTGGCGCGTCGACCATCCCGGCTACTACACCTGGGCGGCGTACGTCACCGCGGCCGGGCTCGCCCTGCTCCACATCGCGCGGTTGTCGGCCGACGCCCTCTCCCGGCTCGACACCCGCACCGCCACCGTCCTGCTCGGGCCCAGCCGCGAGGAGCAGTTGGCGCGCAGGGTCGAGGACCTGGCCGAGAGCCGGGCCGGCCTGGTGGACGCGGTCGATGCCGAACGGCGGCGTATAGAACGGGACTTGCACGACGGTGCCCAGCAGCGGCTGGTCTCCCTTGCGGTCAACCTCGGCCTGGCCAAGGCCACGCTCGGGGACCTGCCCGAGGAGGCCCGCCAGGTGATCGGCGAGGCGCACCGGGAGGCGAAGGAGGCGATAGAGGAGCTGAGCGGCCTGGTGCGCGGGCTGCACCCGGCCGTGCTGGAGGACCGCGGCCTGGACGCCGCACTGTCCGGCATCGCCGCCCGGGCCCCCCTCCCGGTACGGGTGAAGGTGGACCTGCCGTCGCGGCCGTCGCCCACGACCGAGGCGGTCGCCTACTTCGTCGTCTCCGAAGCACTGACGAACGTGGTGAAGCACGCGGAGGCGTCCAGTGCCGAGGTCACCGTGGAGCGCTTCGGGAAGACGCTGCTGGTCGTCATCAGCGATGACGGGGTGGGCGGCGCGGAACCCACCGGTGGTACCGGGCTGGCGGGGCTGGCCAAGCGGGTCGCCTCGGTCGATGGCACGCTGTCGGTCGACAGCCCCGTCGGGGGGCCGACCGTCATCACCGTGGAGCTGCCGTGCGTGCCGTGATCGCCGAGGATTCCGTACTGCTCAGGGTCGGGGTGGTCAAGGTCCTGGAGATGGCCGGGTTCGAGGTGGTCGCCGAAGTCGGCGATGGCGAGGCGCTGTTGGCGGCGGTGGAGGAACACCGGCCGGACATCGCTGTGGTGGACGTCCGCATGCCCCCCGGTTTCACCGACGAGGGAGTGCGCGCCGCGCTGGTCATCAGGCAACAGTGGCCAAAGACCGCGGTGTTGCTGCTCTCGCAGTATGTGGAGGAGCGGTACGCGGCCGATCTGCTGTCCGCCAACACCTCCAGCATCGGCTACCTGCTCAAGCAACGCGTCGCGGACGTGGAGGAGTTCGCCGACGCGCTGCGCCGGGTCGCGGCCGGCGGAACGGCGCTGGACCCGCAGGTCGTCTCGCAGCTTCTGGTGCGCCGCCACAGCGACCCGCTGGACCGGCTCACCCCGCGGGAACGCGAGGTCCTGGAGCTGATGGCGGGCGGCCGGTCCAACGCCGGGATAGCGGGGCAACTTGTGGTCAGCGAGAGCGCGGTGGCCAAGCACATCAACAACATTTTCGCCAAGCTCGACCTGCCGAAGGCGGACGCCGACCACCGCCGGGTGCTCGCCGTACTGAGCTTCCTCGGCGTGGCCTGATCCCGGCCGACCCTGCGGACCGCATCCCCTCCCACTTGGGCCTTCCGGCCTTTCTCCGGCATGACATCCGGGCGTCCGAGGTGGTGCCGGCGCGTCCCGGGACTCCGTGCCCAATATCGCCAACTTCCTGGTGCCGGTGATGACCGCCCGCTGCCACCTCGACAACGAGGGCCAGCAGCCCGCCGCGCTGACCGTTTCGCGGTGGCTTCGGCCACCGCCCATCCCACACCCTTCGCAGGCATCCCTTGGAATTGATCCTTGCGACCCCTTGACCCCCAGCAATGCGGTCGAGCTTGGTTTGAAGACTTGTACCGCCGTAGCGCACCGTCATTGCCGACTGGGGTTCAAATCCTGTCGTCCCGACTCGAAAGAGTCGCAGGTCAGGGGTCGTTTCGGAGATATCCGAAACGACCCACTGATCGTTTTTGGGGATCAGTTGGGGACGAGTGCGCTTGATTGATCTGTAGCGCTCCTTGACCGGGTCAAGGTGCGTCATACGTGATCTGTGAACGCGCCCGCGCTTAGTTCCGCAGCCTGTTGACGCGTGTGTCTTCTCGTCCTCGTACGTGTCCTCCACTACGAGGTACTTGCGATGGTCGGGAGCGTGGAACTTCGTCCCCTTCGGGACGCCGAGGAGGTCACGCCGCCCTAGGAGCAGACGGTGCCGGCCGCCGGGACCTTTCCGTCCAGCAGATAGCGGTTCACCGTGTCCTGCACGCACTTGTTCTTGCTGTAGTACGCACCGTGTCCCTGACCCTTGTACGTCAGCTCGACACCGACCCCTTCGCCGAGCGCTTTCACCATCCTCCTCGCGCCTTCGTACGGGGTGGCCGGGTCACCGGTGTTGCCGATCACGAGGATGCGCCCGGCAGCGGGCGCGTGCACGTCCGGGTGGTAGGCGGCTCCCGTCACGGGCCAGTTGGTGCAGCTGATCAGGCCCCAGGCCAGGAGGTCGCCGAACAGCGGGGAGGCGGCCCGGAACTGCGGCAGCTTCGCCTTCACGTCGGCGACGGTGTACCGCGGCTTGTCGTCCGCGCAGTTGATGGCGACTTCCGCGGCGAAGACGTTGCTGTACTGGCCGCTCGCGTTGCGCTCGTTCACCGTGTCCGACAGCAGCATCAGTAACCTGCCGTCGCCTGTGTACGCCCGTTGCAGAGCCTTGGTGAGGTCGGGCCAGGAGTCCCTGGAGTACAGGGCCTCCAGGACGCCGTTGAGCGCGGCGGTCCGGGTCAGTCGGCGGGGCAAGATGCCGGGAATGGGCTTGCGGTCGAGGTCGTTCAGCAGTTTGGCGATCCGGTTCTCGACGTTCTTCGGGGTGCTGCCGACCGGGCAGCCCGCGCTCTTCGCGGTGCAGTCCCGGGCAAAGTTGTCGAACGCCAGTTGGAAACCTCTGGCTTGTGCGAGCGCGGCCTGTTTCGGTGTCAGTGTCGGGTCGACAACCGCGTCGAACACGGCCCGTCCGACGTTCTTCGGGAACAAGTGCGCGTAGACGCCGCCGAGTTCGGTGCCGTAGGAGATGCCGAAGTAGTACAGCTTCCGGTCGCCGAGCAGTTGCCGCATCAGGTCCATGTCGCGGGCCGTGTCGGTGGTGCGCAGGTAGGGCAGCAACCTGCCGGAGTTCTGCTGGCAGGCTTTGTTGAACTGTTTGGTGCTGTTCAGGAACGTCTGCTGTGCGGCCGCTGTCCTGGGCATCGCGTCCTGCTGGAAGAACACGTCGAGCTGCTGATCGGTCTTGCACTTCACGCCCGCACTGCGGCCGACCCCGCGCGGGTCGAAGCTCACCAGGTCGTAGCGGGTGCGCAGGGTCGCGTAGTCCGGTGCGAAGGCGGGCAGCGCGGTGACGCC
>NZ_JBSFLQ010000036.1:0-88731 GCF_053599115.1 Streptomyces sp. NPDC001020
GCCGCTCGCGGCGTTGCCGAAATGTCCTAGTAGCTCCGCTACGAGGACCTTCCGGCGCCTTGCGATCGACCGCACCGGACGCCGCTCCTTCACCCACTCCCCATTGCCCCCAGGTCGTAAGCTGGACGACATGGCCTACGAGATTCCGGTGACGCAAGCCAGGGCTGAGCTTGCCGATCTGATCAACCGTGTCGTGTACGGCGGCGAGCGTGTCGTCGTCACGCGGCACGGGAAGCCTCTCGTCGCCCTGGTCTCCGCCGCCGACCTCGAGCGGCTCGCCGAAGTCGACGCCACGGAGGAGCAGGTGATCAGCTCGGTCTCCAGCGTCCGCGAGGTGGCCCCGGTGCCGCGCGAGCGACACCGCTTCGGCATCGCCGCCGAGCACCGAGGACCCAACGCTTCCTGACCACGACGTTCGGGAGACCGGGCCCCGGTGCCATGCCCGGTCGGCAACTCGCGTCCTCCTGCGATGACGACCACCGCGCCGTCTGCGGTCCAGTCCTCGATGGCGTCCCGGGCGGTGGCCTCGTCGGCGTAGCGATGGATTTCGAACGCACCCTCGTACTGCGGGAGTTGCCGCTCCCGGCACGGGTCGTGAACACGACCGCCGATGGGTTCGCGGCGCGGATGGTCCAGTCCGGCGACACGCCCCCGAAGGTGCTTTCCAAAGGGGCTGCGGGCGTTGACGAACGTACGAGACCCCGAGGTCGGAGAATCGCGCTGAACCCCGAAGCAGTTGATCCCGACATGAGAACGGTGCTCCGGCGACTCGCCGTCGTACGACCTGGCATGGCCGGTCTCCGCACAGCGGGCGGCCGTTGTATGCCTATCAGATTGGTAAAGAAGCCAGGTCGCCCTCTGTTCCGGTGACCGCACAGCAGAAAGGATCCCCCTGTACCAATCGCAACGATGTGCGGGGAGGTCCCACTTGAGGGGCATCAGATCGACGAGACGGGCGACCGCGCTCGGTTCCGCGGGGGCGCTCGTCTTCGCCACGCTGATAGCCGGCGCCATGGCCGCGCCGTCGGCCGCCGCCGACGCGGGCCAAGGCCAGGACAGGGAGGCGCGCGGCACCGCGATCGCCGCCGAGCGGGCCGCCAAGGCCGGGATCGACTGGCAGGACTGTCCGGCCGGCTGGGGGCTGGCGAAGCCCATCCAGTGCGGCTGGGTCAACGTTCCGCTCGACTACGCCCACCCGGATGGCAAGCAGATCAAGCTCGCCGTCGACCGCATCGGGAACACGGGCACCCAGGAGGAGCGCCAGGGCGCCCTCGTCTACAACCCGGGCGGCCCCGGCGGCTCCGGGATGCGCTTCCCGACCCGGGTCACCAACAAGAGCGCCGTCTGGGCCAACGCGGCGAAGGCGTACGACTTCGTCGGCTTCGATCCGCGCGGTGTCGGCCACTCGACGCCCATCTCCTGTGTCGACCCCCAGGAGTTCGTGAAGGCGCCCAAGGCGGACCCGGTGCCCGACTCCGAGGCGGACAAGCTCGCCCAGCGCAAGCTCGCCCGTGAGTACGCCGAGGGCTGCCTCGAGCGCACCGGCCTCGCGATGCTCCAGCAGATGACCACGCCCAACACCGCGCGCGACCTGGACGTCATCCGTGCCGCGCTGGGCGAGAAGAAGCTCAACTACCTGGGCGTCTCCTACGGCACGTACCTCGGCGCCGTCTACGGCACCCTCTTCCCGGACCATGTGCGCCGCATGGTCGTCGACAGCGTGGTCAACCCCTCGCACGAGAAGATCTGGTACCAGGCCAACCTCGACCAGGACGTCGCCTTCAACGGCCGCTGGAAGGACTGGGAGAACTGGGTCGCGGCCAACGACGCCACCTTCCACCTGGGCACCACGCAAGCGGCGGTGGAGGCGAAGTGGCTCGAACTGCGTGCCACCGCGAAGAAGAACCCCATCGGCGGCATCGTCGGCCCGGCCGAGCTGATCAACTTCTTCCAGAGCGCGCCCTACTACGACTCCACGTGGGTGTCGATCGCCACCGTCTTCAGCAAGTACGTCGCCGGTGACACCCAGGCGCTCGTCGACGCCGCCGCGCCCGATCTGTCCGACACGGCCGGGAACGCCTCCGACGAGAACGGCAACGCCGTCTACACGGCCGTCGAGTGCACCGACGCCAAGTGGCCCACGAACTGGCAGAAGTGGGACCGGGACAACACCCGGCTGCACAAGGACTACCCGTTCATGACGTGGGCGAACGCCTGGATGAACCTGCCGTGCGCCACCTGGCCTGCCAAGCAGCAGACCCCGGTGAACGTGAAGACCGGCAAGGGCCTTCCGGCCGTCCTGATCGTGCAGTCCACCCGTGACGCCGCGACGCCGTTCGAGGGCGCGGTCGAACTGCACCAGCGCTTCCAGGGCTCCCGCCTGATCATCGAGAAGGACGCGGGCTCGCACGGCGTGACCGGTCTGGTCAACCCGTGCATCAACGACCGGGTGAACACCTACCTGCTGACCGGCAAGACGGACAGCGCCGACGTGACGTGCGCGCCGCACGCCACGCCGAAGCCGTAGGTAACCGGCAAGCAGGAAAGGGGCGGCCGGATGCCCGGCCGCCCCTTTCGCGTGCGTTCGGCCGACTGCTCCGCCCTGGCGAGCAAGGCCGCTTCCAGACAGGCGGCGTGCTCGGGCGTGGTGGTGCCGTCGGCTGTGGTCCGACAGGGGCCTTGCGGAGCTGCCCCCTCAAAGACGGTCGTCGTCTTCCGGTTCGGAAGGGGACTCGTCCGCCGGACGGCCGCGCTGCTGTTCCTCCTGCCGGTGCTGGCGTTCCTGTCGTGCCTGCTCCTGGGCGCCGAGGGTCTCCTCGGTCATGTCCCTGATATGGCCTGAGTCGTCCACAAAGCGATCACTTCTCCGGTCGATCATGTCGGCTCACTCCTCGATGACGGAGATGGGGCCGTTACGCCCCTGATCAGCGTGGCACGAGTCGCATTTCTGTGCATACCGGTCAGGTGGGTGCTGTGACGTGCGTCAGGCTCCGTCTGCGGAGGGCGCGACCGTCTCCGGTCTGCTCGCTCTCGTCTTCTTGCCCGGCGTGACGGGCAACGCGGTCGCCGACCGATGGACGGCTGACCACGAGGCCCTGCAAGGTGGAGCAGCCCCTCGGATGCCGACGGGCTCGGCATCCGGGGCCACCGGTCCGGACCGGCCCCGGATGCCGAGCCTCTCACGCAGCCAGCACCTTCTCCAGCGCCCCCAGCGCCGACCCCAGCTCCTCGCCCGTGACCGTCAACGGAGGCGCGAGGCGGACGGTGGAGCCGTGGGTGTCCTTGACCAGGACTCCCTCACGCATGAGGCGCTCGCTGATCTCGCGGCCCGTGCCGATCGCCGGGTCGATATCGACGCCCGCCCACAGCCCGCGCGCGCGGAAGTCCACGACGCCCTTGCCGACGAGCGCGGCGAGCCCGTCCCGCAGCACCACGCCCAACTCGGCCGCCGTGCGCTGGAACTCACCCGTCTCGAGAAGGCCGATGACAGCCGAACCGACCGCCGCCGCAAGGGGGTTGCCGCCGAACGTCGACCCGTGCTCGCCAGGCCGCAGCACACCCAGGACGTCCCGGCCCGCGACGACCGCGGACACCGGCACGATTCCGCCGCCGAGCGCCTTGCCGAGCAGCAGGACGTCCGGTACGACCGCTTCGTGTTCCACCGCCAGGGTCCTGCCCGTGCGGCCGAGGCCCGACTGGATCTCGTCCGCGATGAACAGGCATCCGGCGCGGCGGGTGAGGTCGCGGACACCGGTGAGATAGCCGTCGTCGGGGATGATCACGCCCGCCTCGCCCTGGATGGGCTCGATCAGCACGGCGGCCGTCGTCTCGTCGACGGCCGCCTCCAGCGCGGCGAGATCGTTGTAGGGGACGATCCGGAAGCCCGGGGTGAAGGGTCCGAAGCCCGAACGGGCCGTCTCGTCGGTCGAGAAGCTGACGATCGTCGTCGTACGGCCGTGGAAGTTATCGGCCGCCACCACGATCGTCGCCCGGTCGGCGGGCACGCCCTTGACCTCGTAAGCCCATTTACGGGCCACCTTGACGGCGCTCTCCACCGCCTCAGCGCCCGTGTTCATCGGCAGCACCATGTCCAGGCCCGTCAACTCGGCCAGGGATTCGGCGAATTCGGCCAGCTGGTCGTTGTGGAAGGCGCGGGAGGTCAGGGTCAGACGGTCGAGCTGACGGTGGGCCGCCTCGATCAGCACGGGGTTGCGGTGCCCGAAGTTGAGGGCCGAGTAGCCGGCGAGCATGTCGAGGTAGCGGCGGCCCTCCACATCCTCCACCCAGGTGCCCTCGGCGCGGGCGACGACCACGGGCAGCGGATGGTAGTTGTGTGCGAGAACCGGCTCCTCGGCACGGATCAGCTCGGCGGACGAACGGGTAACGACGGGTGCGGTCATGGACGGATCTCCTGGGTGCAGCACTTGATGCCGCCGCCGGCCTTGTGGAACTCGGAGAGGTCGACGGGGACGGGGACGTATCCGCGGAGTGCGAGCCGGTCGGCGAGGGCGGTCGCCGTCGGTGCGATGAAGACGTGCAGGCCGTCCGAGACGGAGTTGAGGCCGAAAGCCAGGGCGTCCTCGCGGGTGGCGAGTACGGCGTCCGGGTACAGCCGCGCCAGCACCTCGCGGCTCCCCGGAGAGAACGCCTCCGGGTAGTACACGATGTTGTCGTCGTCGAGGACGAACAGCGCCGTGTCCAGATGGTAGAAGTATGGGTCCACCAACTGGAGGCTGATCACCGGGACCCCGAAGAACTCCTGCACCTCGCGGTGCGCCTCCCACGTCGTACGGAAGCCGGTGCCGGCCAGCACGTACCGGCCGGTGGGGACCAGATCGCCCTCGCCCTCGCACACCGACTCGGGACGGTGGACGTCGAAGCCCGCCTCCTTGAACCAGGTGTCGTACGCGGTGGACTCCGGGCGGCGTTGCGGGGCGTGGAAGAGCGAGCCGAAGACCCGTCCCTGAAGGACGAGCGCGGAGTTGGCCGCGAACACCATGTCCGGGAGATCGGCCACCGGCTCCACGCTCTCCACGGTGTGGCCGTGGGCGCGGTATGCGTTGATCAGCGTCTGCCACTGGTTCTGGGCGAGATCGACGTCGACCCGGGTGTCGGGGTGCATCCAGGGATTGATCGCGTACTGCACGGCGAAGTGTCTGGGTTCACAGACGAGGAAGCGCCGCAAGCGCGGCACACGGCTTTCAGGCACAGAAAGGCTCCTCCACTTCCTGCGGTGTCGGTTGGGAATGACACCACGGTAGGAAGCGGAGGAGAGGGGCGACAAGCGGCGAAAGCTGCGTATGCGCGCAGGATCGCTGCGTTGTCGCCGAGGTCAGCGCACGTCTGCTGCGTCCCCCGGCGGGTCCTCCGGTGCGGGATGGCTGGCGCCCGCTTCCGGGCTCTCCGGGAGGAGATGGGTCAGCACCATGTAACTGACCGTCTTCCGGATGAACGGCTGGGTACGGATCCGCTCCAGCACCTCCTCGAAGTGCTCCACATCCGTCGCCCGCACGTGCAGCAACGCGTCCGCGTCGCCGGTCACCGTCATCGCCGCGGTGATCTCCGGGTGGTCGCGCACGACTTGCGCCAGCCGCCGGGGCGGCGCCGCGCCCTCGCAGTACACCTCGACGTACGCCTCCGTACGCCAACCCAGTGCCGACGGCTTCACCGTGGCCGTGAACCCGGTGATCACGCCGGTCTCGCGCAGTCGGTCAACGCGGCGCTTGACCGCGGTCGCGGACAGCCCGATCGTCGCGCCGATCTCCGCGAAACTACTCCTCGCGTTCGCCGTCAACGCTGTGATGATCTTGCGGTCGAGTTCGTCGAACGCGGTCGGCCTGCTGTTCATGCGGGCACTGTAACCACAGCCACGCCACCACCGTATCCAGCGAGAACGTCCATGCCCGACGCATGTCCAGACGTGCGGATTGCTCCTACACTCCACGTTCATGCTGCGCGCCCTTGCCGTCGACGACGAACGTCCCTCGCTCGAGGAACTCCTCTATCTGCTGAACGCGGACCCCCGGATCGGCAGTGCGGAGGGCGCGAGCGACGCGACCGAGGCGCTGCGCCGCATCAACCGCGCCCTGGAGTCCGGCCCCGACGGCCCCGACGCCATCGACGTCGTCTTCCTCGACATCCACATGCCCGGACTCGACGGACTGGAGATGGCCCGGCTGCTCACCGGCCTCGCCCGGCCGCCGCTGGTCGTGTTCGTCACCGCCCACGAGGGCTTCGCCGTACGGGCCTTCGACCTCAAGGCCGTCGACTACGTCCTCAAACCCGTGCGGCGCGAGCGGCTCGCGGAGGCCGTGCGCCGCGCCGCGCACCTGCGGGATGCCGCACCCCTGATCACCGTGCACGAGCCCGATCCCGACCACATCTGTGTCGAACTCGGCGGAGTGCGGCGGTTCGTGCCGGTCGAGGGCATCACGCATGTGGAGGCACAGGGCGACTACGCCCGCCTGCACACCCTCCAGGGCAGCCACCTCGTCCGGATCCCGCTGTCCACCCTGGAGGAGCGCTGGCGCTCACGCGGCTTCGTCCGCATCCACCGCCGCCACCTCGTCGCACTGCGCCACATCGATGAACTCCGCCTGGACACGGGTGCGGTGAGCGTCCTCATCGGCCCCGTCGAACTCCAGGTCAGCCGACGGCACGCCCGCGAACTGCGGGACCTGCTGATGCGCCGGACCGCGGGGCGGTGAGGTCGATGCCCCAGGACCCCAGCGAACGCCGTGTCGTCGTCACCGGGCCGCCCCGGCGCCCCCTCCATGCCTCCGGCTACTACCGGCCCCGTACCGAGATCGACGAACAGACCACGCTCGGCCACACCTACGTCCGCTCGCTGATGCGCAGCCAACTCAAGGCGGCACTGGCCGTGTTCGCCGTACTGGTGCTTCTGGTGGGGCCCCTGCCCCTGGTCTTCGCCACCACCCGGCACAGCGGCCTGCAATGGGCCGTCCTCGGCTTCTGCCTCTTTCCGCCGCTCGTCCTGCTCGCCCGCTGGTACGTACGCCGTGCCGAGCGCAACGAGCGGGACTTCGTCCGCCTCGTCGAGGACCGCTGAGGCGCGAGCATGAACCAGAACTACGCCGTTCCCGCGGTCGCTCTCGTCGTCCTGGCGACCGTCCTCGTCGGTGCCTTCGGCCTGCGCATATCCCGCACCACCTCCGACTTCTACGTCGCCTCCCGGACCGTCGGCCCCCGCCTGAACGCGGTCGCGATCAGCGGCGAGTACCTCTCCGGCGCCTCTTTCCTGGGCATCGCCGGCCTCGTCCTGGTCCAGGGCCCCGACATGCTCTGGTACCCGGTCGGCTACACCGCCGGCTATCTGGTCATACTCCTGTTCGTGGCCGCCCCGCTGCGCCGCTCGGGCGCCTACACCCTGCCCGACTTCGCCGAGGCCCGGCTGGCCTCGCAGCAGGTCCGACGGCTCGCCGGAGCCTTCGTCCTCGGCGTCGGCTGGCTCTACCTGCTGCCCCAACTCCAGGGCGCCGGGCTCACGCTGGCCGTGCTGACCGGGGCACCCGACCTGCTCGGCGGGATCATCGTCGCGGTCGTGGTGGTCGCGACCGTCGCCGCGGGCGGTATGCGCAGCATCACCTTCGTCCAGGCCTTCCAGTACTGGCTCAAGCTCACCGCCCTGCTCGTCCCCGCGCTCTTCCTGGTGCTGGCCTGGCAGGGCGACGGTGCGCCACGCCGGGCCTTCGCCGAGCCGGTGACCTTCCGCGAGCACCGCGTCGTACGGATCGACGACAGCCTCGACCTGACACTGGCCCGCCCGCTCGGCGTCACGGCGACGGGCACCATCGACGGCCGGCGGTACGCGGGAGGGCGCGTGAAGCTGGACGCCGGCACGCACCGCATCGAACGCGGCACCCGGCTGGCCTTCGCCCAGGGCGACCCCGTCCCCACCGCCGACCACGGCAGCAACGGCGGCATGTCGACCTCGCTGGTGTCCGGCCGCCGCGAACGCCCGCTGTACGCCACCTACGGACTGATCCTCGCCACCTTCCTCGGCACCATGGGCCTGCCGCACGTCGTGGTCCGCTTCTACACCAGCCCGCACGGTGTCGCCGCCCGCCGCACCACCGTTGTCGTGCTCGGTCTGATCGGCGCCTTCTACCTTCTGCCGCCGGTCTACGGGGCCCTGGGCCGGTTGTACGCCCCGGACCTCACCCTCGCCGGGGACGCCGACGCCGCCGTGCTGCTGCTGCCCCAGCGGATGATCGGAGGGCTCGGCGGGGACCTGCTCGGCGCGCTGGTCGCGGGTGGGGCCTTCGCCGCCTTCCTGTCCACGGCGTCGGGGTTGACCATGGCGGTGGCCGGTGTCCTCACGCAGGACGTGCTGCCGTCGCGGGGCGTCAGGCACTTCCGGCTCGGCACGCTGATGGCGATGGCGGTGCCGCTGGCGGCGAGCGTGCTCGTGGGCGGGCTACCGGTCGCCGACGCGGTGGGCCTCGCCTTCGCCGTGTCCGCGTCGTCGTTCTGCCCGCTGCTCGTGCTGGGCATCTGGTGGCGGCGGCTGACCCCGCCCGGGGCGGCGGCCGGGATGCTGGTCGGGGGCGGCTCGGCGTTCGTGGCGGTGGCGGCGACGATGGCGGGCTGTCCGGTCACCGGCACCCTGCACGCCCTGCTCGCCTGGCCCGCGCTCTGGTCGGTGCCGCTCGGGTTCCTGACCATGGTGCTGGTGTCCCTGGCCACGCCGGGGCGGGTGCCGGCCCGGACGGCGGCGATCCTGGCACGGTTCCACCTACCCGAGGAACTGCGGGCGGAGGTGAAGGCATGAGCGGGTTCCTCGCCGGCCTGTGCGTGGCCGTCCTCCCTCTGCTGGCGGCCGGTTTCTGGGCCGGCCGGCGCACCGCGCGCCCGGAGAGCCTCGGTGGGCTCGGCACCCCTGTCGAGCACGCCACCTTCCAGACCCTGCACACCGCCTCTCTGGCCGCACCCCCGCTGCGCGGCGGTCTCACCGAGGAGACGGCCCGCAAGTCCGCGCGGCGGCTGCGCACCCTGCTCGGTACGGACGCTCTGTGTCTCACGGATCGCGAGACCGTGCTGGCCTGGGACGGCGCGGGGGAGCACCATCGCGACGAAGTGCTGGAGCGGCTCGCCGGCCCATGGGAGACCGGCCGCGGCGAGGCCTTCCGCCTGCGCTGCGACGCACCGGACTGCCCGCTGCGCTGGGCCGTCGTCGCCCCGCTCACCGTCGACGACCGGGTGCACGGGGCGCTGGTGGCGTGCGCGCCCCGCGAGTCCGCCGTCCTCGTCCGGGCCGCGGGCGAGGTCGCCCGGTGGGTGTCGGTGCAACTGGAGCTGGCGGATCTCGACCGGTCCCGTACGCGGCTCATCGAGGCCGAGATCAAGGCGTTGCGCGCCCAGATCTCCCCGCACTTCATCTTCAACTCACTCGCAGTGATCGCCTCGTTCGTGCGCACCGACCCCGAGCACGCCCGGGAACTCCTGCTGGAGTTCGCGGACTTCACCCGCTACTCGTTCCGCAGGCACGGCGACTTCACCACGCTCGCCGACGAACTCCACGCCATCGACCACTACTTGGCGCTGGTGCGGGCCCGCTTCGGCGACCGGCTGTCGGTCACCCTGCAGATCGCGCCCGAGGTGCTGCCGGTCGCCCTGCCCTTCCTCTGCCTCCAGCCCCTCGTGGAGAACGCGGTCAAGCACGGCCTGGAGGGCACCGTCGACAAACGGCACATCAGCATCACCGCCCAGGACGCCGGCGCCGAGGCCCTGGTCGTCATCGAGGACGACGGCGCCGGAATGGACCCCGTGCTACTGCGCCGCATTCTTGCCGGAGAGGTCAGCCCGTCGGGCGGTATCGGCCTGTCGAACGTCGACGACCGGCTGCGCCAGGTCTACGGCGACAACCACGGGCTCGTCATCGAGACCGCGATGGGCGCGGGTATGAAGATCACCGTCCGGTTGCCGAAGTACCAGCCGGGAGTGCACTCGGCGGGACGGCTGCCCCGGGAGTGATCCTCAGGTGTCGCCGGAGACCACCATGCCGAGGGTGATCAGGCCGAGAACGGCCCAGCCGAACCACAACCAGCCGTTGCTGCCGAGCGCCACCGTGTAGGCCGTCACCGCGACGAGTCCACCGACGGTGAGGACCCCCATCGTCTTCGTTGAACCAGGCATCGCAACACCCTCCTCAGGGTTCGTTCCCCCATGGTGCCTGGTTCTGCGCACGGTGCACCGGACAAAACCAACATCCGGCGTAGACGGAAGGGGGCTGTCCGGCTCATCAGCCGGACAGCCCCCTTCAAGACCAACGGGATTTCAGCGGTGTCGCGGAACTCAGCGACCCTGTGCGTTGAGCGAGGCGAGATAGGCGTTGTACGCCTCGAGTTCCTTGTCGCCGTTGCGCTCCGCGGCCCGGTCCTTGCGCTTGGCCTGCCGCTCCTCGGAACTGCGCCACTGGAAGAGCAGCGCGAGCAGTACCAGCACGGAGGGGATCTCGCTGAACGCCCAGGCGATACCGCCCGCCGAGGACTGGTCCGAGAGGGCGTCGATGCCGAGCGAGGCGGGCGGGTGCATGTAGGTGCCCACCATCGGCGTGGACGCCATCATCAGGGCGATGCCGAAGAACGCGTGGAACGGCATGCCCGCGAACAGTTCCAGGATCCGCATCATGAAGCCGGGGCGGTGCGGTCCCGGGTCGACCCCCATGATCGGCCAGAAGAACACCACGCCGACGGCGAGGAAGTGCACCATCATCGCGATGTGCCCGGTCTTGGACTCCATCAGGAAGTCGAAGAGCGGGGTGAAGTACAGCCCGTACAGGCTGGCGATGAACATCGGGATCGTGAACCCCGGGTGGGTGATGAAGCGCATGTAGTGGCTGTGCAGCAGCATCAGCAGCAGTTCGCGCGGCCCCTTGCGGCCGCGGCCCGCGGTCGGCAGCGCGCGCAGCGCCAGGGTCGTCGGCGCGCCGAGCAGGATCAGGATCGGCGACAGCATGCTGATCACCATGTGCTGCACCATGTGCACGCTGAACATGACCATGCCGTAGTCGTTCAGCTTGGTGCACATGACGAGCATGATCGTCAGGACGCCGGTGACGAACCAGAGCGTGCGGCCCACCGGCCACTTGTCACCACGCCGGACCAGTCGTGTGACGCCCCAGAGGTACAGCCCGATCCCGAGGAGACAGGTGATGAGGAAGAACCAGTCCGTGGACCATTCCAGACCCCGCCCCAGCGTGAACGGCGGCAGATCCATGTTCATGCCGGGCATGCCGTGTCCGCTGTGATCCATCCGCCAGCTCCTGTTTCATGGGTTATGCGCTGTTTGTCCGCAGCAGAGTAGAACCGCCCCACCAGGGTAGAACCGCCCCCGGTCGCAGCTTCGACCGGGGGCGGTGTGGTACGTCCGTAAGGGATGCGGGGTCTGTGCGACAAGCCATGGACGACCACAGTGGGTGGAGCACCGGCGCTGCGGCGCTCTCACCGCTGTGTCACATGACGCACTCCGCCTCGGCGTACCGTTCCTGAGGAACCGTCTTCAGCGTCTGCACCGCCTGGGCCAGGGACACCATGACGATGTCGGTGCCGCGCAGCGCGGTCATCATGCCGAACTCGCCGCGGTGCACGGCCTCCACGGCGTGCCAGCCGAAGCGGGTGGCGAGGACGCGGTCGTACGCCGTCGGCGTGCCGCCGCGCTGGACGTGCCCGAGGATCACCGGACGGGCTTCCTTGCCGAGGCGCTGCTCCAGCTCCCGGGAGAGCTGGCGGGCGATGCCCGCGAAGCGCTCGTGGCCGTAGACGTCCTTGCCGCCCTCGTCGAAGTCCATCGTGCCCGGCCTCGGCTTGGCGCCCTCGGCGGCCACGACGATCGCGAACCGCTTGCCGGCCGCGAACCGTTCGCCGACGCGGGCGGTCAGCTCCTCGATGTCGAAGGGGCGTTCCGGCACGACGATCGCGTGGGCGCCGGCGGCCATGCCGGAGTGCAGCGCGATCCACCCGGTGTGGCGGCCCATGACCTCCACGATCAGCACGCGCTGGTGGGACTCGGCGGTGGTCTTCAGCCGGTCCAACGCCTCGGTGGCTACGCCCACGGCGGTGTCGAAGCCGAAGGTGACGTCCGTGACGGCGATGTCGTTGTCGATGGTCTTCGGCACGCCCACGATCGGAAGACCGCCGTCGGACAGCAGTCGGGCCGCCTTGAGTGTGCCTTCGCCGCCGATCGGGATGATCGCGTCCAGTCCCAGCTCCGCGACATGGGCCCTGGCCCGCTCCACGCCGTCCCGCAGATGCTCGGGACGGACCCGGGAGGAGCCGAGGACCGTGCCGCCGCGCGCCAGGATGCCGTTCACCGCGTCGAGGTCGAGCTTGAGGTAGTCGCACTCCAGAAGGCCCTTCCAGCCGTCCCGGAAGCCGATGACCTCGTCGCCGTGGTCGACGACGGCGCGGTGCACGACGGACCGGATGACGGCGTTCAGGCCGGGGCAGTCACCACCGGAGGTGAGGACACCAATGCGCATGGACCCAGATACCTTCTCCATGTGGGCCGGGTACCGGACCACGCTGTCCGGATCGATCCCCGCCACCCTAGGGCGGCAAGGGCGGGACCGCACCGTCCGTCCGTCTGCTGGACGCGCCCGCTCAGCTGTGCGGGCGCCCCGACAGACGGGCTAGGGTCTTTCGTTCGGGTCAGGCCGGGCTCGCGGGGTCTGGTGCCGCGCCTCGCCGCGTTGTCGTCGGTTGGCAGGGCTCCACCCTGCCGCCCTCCTCCGCCTTGCGATCCACGAACAAAAGACCCTAGGCGGGCTGCTGTGCGGCTGCGATGCGCTCGTCGCGCAGCGCCTCGTACCAGCGGTCGTCGACCGGCGGCAGTGCGTTGACGTCCAGCGCCAGCTTCAGCAGCAGGTCGGCGATCTGCGGGTTGCGGGCGAGGACGGGACCGTGCATGTACGTGCCGAAGACCGTGTCGTTGTACGCGCCCTCCGTGCCGTCTCCCGTGCCGTTGCCCCGGCCCTGCCGGACCTGCGCGAACGGGCGGGCGGTCGGACCGAGGTGGGTGACGCCCTGGTGGTTCTCGAAGCCGGTGAGCGGCGGCAGGCCCAGGCGCGGGTCGATGTCCCCGAGGACGTCGCCGACGCAACGCTCGCCCTCGCCGCGCACCGAGACCACGTCGAGCAGGCCGAGGCCCGGCTCGCGCTGCCCGAGGTCGTTGACGAACTCGTGGCCCAGGATCTGGTAGCCGGCGCAGACGGAGAACACGATCGCGCCGTTCTGCACGGCCTGGTACAGGTGCCCGTCGCGGCGCAGCCGCTCGGCGGCGAGCCGCTGCGGACGGTCCTCGCCGCCGCCGATCAGATAGATGTCGCCGGAGGTCGGGATCGGCTGGTCGCTGCGCACGTCGAGGCGGGCCACGTCGAGGCCGCGCTGCCGGGCCCGGCGCTCCACGACCAGCGCGTTGCCCTGGTCGCCGTAGGTGCTGAGCAGGTCGGGGTAGATCCACACCAACCGGAGGCTGCTGTCACTCATCGATGATCGTCCTTAGTTCGGTGCGGGGATCAGTTGCCGACGCGGCGTCGCAGGTCCTGGAACGCGGTGTAGTTCGCGATGACCTCGATCCGGCCCGGCGGAGCCTGCTGGACGGCCTGGTCGAGGTTCTCGCAGACCTGGAAGGACTGGTTCGCGACCTCCAGGCGCACGGCGAGGTCCAGCTTCCGGTCGCCGATGACGAAGATCGGGTGGCCGGTGAGCCGCGTGTAGTCGACGTCCCACAGCCAGGAGGTGTCGGTGCCGTCGGCGCCGCGCGCGTTCACGGAGAGGATCACGGGGGTCGGCGGCGGGTCGATCAGCGAGAAGGTCTCCAGCCAGCCGGCCGGGTTCTTCGCCAGCAACAGCCGCAGGTCGCGCTGCATGAACTGGACCACGTCGTAGCGCCCGGCCACCGCCTGCACCTGGTACATGCGCTCAAGGGCGACCTGCGGGGGAACGCCGAAGACGGCGGCGACGGCCGCGGAGCTGGCGGCGTTGGCCTTGTTGGCGCGGCCCGGCAGCTGGAGGTGGATCGGCCAGGCCGAGCCGTGCGGGTCGAGGACGTGGTCGCCGGACAGCGCCCAGCTCGGGGTCGGCCGGCGGAAGCCGCACTCGCCGCAGTACCAGTCGTCGCCCGGTCGCTGCATCACACCGCCGCAGGACGGGCAGGACCACGCGTCGTCCTTCCACATCTGACCGGCGGCGACCCAGACCACGTTGGGAGAGGCCGAGGCGGCCCACACGACCAGCGGGTCGTCGCAGTTGGCGACGATGACGGCCTTGCTGCCCGACAGACCCTCGCGCCAGTTCTCGGCGAGCATCCGGGTTTCGGCGGCGCGGTCGAGCTGGTCACGGGAGAGGTTGAGCAGCGCGATGCACTTCGGGTCGGTGTCCCGGGCGACCCCGGCGAGGTACTTCTCGTCGACCTCTATGACACCGAACTTGGCGTCCGAGCCGCCCGCCAGCGCCGAGGTGATACCGGCGGGCATGTTGGCGCCGAGAGCGTTGGAGACGACCGGACCCGCGGCGCGCAGCGCTTCCGCGATCAGGCGGGTGGTCGTGGTCTTGCCGTTGGTCGCCGAGACCAGGACGACGTCCAGGTGCTGGGCGAGCCGGGCGAGGAGATCGGGGTCGAGTTTGAGCGCCACTCGGCCGCCGATCACCGATCCGCTGCCGCGCCCCGCGGCGCGCGATGCCGCAGCGACCGCCTTGCCCGCGGTCACGGCGAGCTTGGCCCGCGGCGTCAGCGGGTCCGAGTTGCCTGCCATCAGTTCCCGATCCTCCTTGTTACGGCGCGCAGCCCTGTCCCGGCAACGTGCGAGCCTCAGCCTATCGAGATCCGGTCACACTCCCGAATCGCGGGACCGCCCCGGTGCCCGCGCGACATGCAAGGACCGTACCCTTGCCGCCATGCGACACCGCTCCATCCCGGGCGCCCGCGGGCGCGTCCGGCCCCTCACCCTGCTCGGCGATCGCGTGCTGCGTACGCCGTGCGCGGAGGTCACCGCCTTCGGCCCCGAACTGGCCCGGCTCGTCGAGGACATGTTCGCCACGATGTACGCCGCGCGGGGCGTGGGGCTGGCCGCCAACCAGATCGGGGAGCCGCTGCGGGTGTTCGTGTACGACTGTCCGGATGACGAGGACGTGCGTCATCTGGGACACGTGGTCAACCCGCGGCTCGTGGCGGCCGACGGTGTGGTGCTGCGCGGTCCGGAGGGGTGTCTGTCCCTGCCGGGTCTTGAGGCGGGAACCGAGCGCTACGACCAGGCGGTCGTCGAGGGCTTCACGGTGGACGGCGAACCGGTGCGGGTGCACGGCACGGGGTGGTTCGCCCGGTGCCTGCAGCACGAGTGCGACCACTTGGACGGGGGCCTTTATGTGGACAGGCTCGGCGGCCTGCGCCGGCGGAGGGTGATGCGGCAGGTGGCCAGGGCCTCCTGGAACCGCCGGGACGTCGCACCCCGGTAGTCCCCGGCCGGCCGGGGACTACCCGTGCGTCAGAACCCGGGGCCTCCCACGCGGTTCCCGGCGGCGGCCAGCCGTCCCCACAGCAGATCCGCCAGGCTCCGCACCAACTCCGCCCGTGAACAGGGCCGTTCGCCGAGCCACCAGTCACCGGCGGCGTGCATCATGCCGACGATGCCATGTCCCCACACGCGGGCGAGCCGGTGGCTGTCCGGGCCGAGGTCCACCCGTTCCTCGATGACCTGGGCCAGGTCCTCGCCCATGCGGCGCAGCAACGGAATGGAGTGTCTGCCCGTGTCGAAGCCCTGGTCGCTCTGGGAGCCGCCCTCCGCCGGATGCATCAGGAAGCGGTACACCTGCGGCCGTGCCTCGATCGCCGCCAGATAGGTGTCCAGCGTGGCCTCGACCCGCTCCCGTCGTTCGGCCGGGGCGTCCAGCGCCGCCCGCAGCGAGTCGAGCAGGGCGTCCGTGTGGCGCTTGGCGAGCGCGGCGTACAGCCCGCCCTTGTCGCCGAAGTGGCGGTAGAGGATCGGCTTGGTGATGCCCGCCTCGGCGGCGATGGCGTTCATCGAGGCGCCGGGACCGTCGCGCAGCACCACTCTGTCGGCGGCCTCCAGCAGCTCGCGCCGTCGGTGGTCGGCGGACCGCTGTTGATCGGTCCGCTGCCTGGTGTCCATGATCTCTCCCCACCTGCGCTGATCTGTGACGCCTGCGCAAACTAACACCGAAAGGCGGGTAGTCATCGAACGAGCTGCCGACCCCGCTCGTGGGCGCCTCACCGCCGGCTTGGGAGTTGACTTCTCCTACTGGCGAGTAACAGACTGCGAGTTACCGCAAGTAACATGCTAGCGCAGTGCTGGAGGGGACATGGCCGAGTTCACCATGGAGCTCAATGACGAACAGAAGGAGGTCCGGGACTGGCTGCACGGCTTCGCCGCCGATGTGATCCGCCCCGCCGCCGCCGAATGGGACGAGCGTGAGGAGACTCCCTGGCCGGTCATCCAGGAAGCCGCGAAGACCGGCATCTACTCCCTCGACTTCTACGCCCAGCAGTACTTCGACCCCACCGGCCTCGGCATACCGATGGCCATGGAGGAGCTGTTCTGGGGCGACGCCGGCATCGCCCTGTCGATCGTCGGCACCGGCCTCGCCGCCGTGGGCGTGCTCGCCAACGGCACCGAGGAGCAGATCGGCACCTGGATTCCCCAGATGTACGGCGACGCCAACGACGTCAAGGTGGCCGCGTTCTGCTCCTCCGAGCCCGACGCCGGTTCCGACGTCGCCTCGATGCGCACCCGTGCCGTGTACGACGAGGCCAAGGACGAGTGGGTCATCAACGGCACCAAGACCTGGGCGACGAACGGCGGCATCGCCAACGTCCACGTGGTCGTCGCGGTGGTCGACCCGGAGCTGGGCTCCAAGGGCCACGCCTCCTTCATCATCCCGCCGAACACGCCCGGCCTGTCCCAGGGCCAGAAGTTCAAGAAGCACGGCATCCGCGCCTCGCACACCGCCGAGGTGGTCCTCGACGGCGTCCGCCTCCCCGGCTCCTGTCTGCTCGGCGGCAAGGAGAAGCTGGACGAACGGCTGGCGCGCGCCCGCGAGAAGGCCAAGAAGGACGGCGAGCGCGTGAAGAACGCGGCGATGGCCACGTTCGAGGCGTCCCGTCCGGCGGTGGGCGCGATGGCCGTGGGTACCGCCCGGGCCGCGTACGAGGTGGCCCTGGACTACGCGAAGACGCGTGAGCAGTTCGGCCGACCGATCATCGACAACCAGGGCGTGGCCTTCCAGCTCGCGGACATGCGCACCCAGATCGACGCAGCCCGTCTGCTGGTGTGGCGCGCCTCCTGGATGGCGGTCAACGGCAAGCCGTTCACGGCGGCCGAGGGGTCGATGTCGAAGCTGTTCGCCAGTGAGACCGCGAAGAAGGTCACCGCGCAGGCGATCCAGATCCTCGGTGGCAACGGATACACCCGGGAGTACCCGGTGGAGCGGATGCACAGGGACGCGGCCATTTACACGATCTTCGAGGGGACGAGCGAGATCCAGCGGCTGGTGATTTCCCGGACTCTGTCGGGGATGCCGATCCGTTAGCGCCGTGGGGCGCCGGAGCTCACCGGTGCCTCAAAGGCGTCAGCTGTTCGATGTCGTACCGCCGCCGCAGCGCCTCGATCGCCTCGTGGTCCGGCGGACCCCCGTCGCGCAGGATCTCCAGCAACTCCTCGAAGTAACGCTCGTGATCCGGGGGCGGGGACGCCTGGAAGAACATCTTCGCGGGGGCCTCGGTGGGGTTCGCGAAGGCGTGCGGGCAGCCAGGGGGTACGACGATGACCGTGCCGGGCGTCGCGCGTACCACCCGGTTGCCCGTCCTCGACTCCCACTTCTGCCAGTGGTCGGGGGTCCGTACGCGCGGCTCGAAGGCGAGCACGTCCAGCTCGCCCTCGAGTATGTAGAACAACTCCTCGCTGCGCGTGTGCACATGGGCGCCGACGTCGAAGCCCGGCGGCACGAGCACCTCGAACGTGGACGAGATACGCGAGTGCGAGCCGGTCACCTTGAACGTCACGTGCTGGGCCGGTGTCTGCACGACGCGTCCGTGCCCCGGCGGCACGAGCAGGCCTTCGATGGCCGCCACGCCTTCCGTCGCCGTCATCAGTGGCTCACTCACTTCTTCGGCTTCGCGTTCTCGGAGCTCTGCCAGCGGCCCAGGGCCATCTCCGCGGTGATGCCCGGCCCGAAACCGGCCAGCAGCCCGCGCGAGGTGTCCTCGACACCGCCCGCCTCGAAGAGCCGGCGCAGCGCGTCCAGGACGACGGCGCTCGCGATGTTGCCGTACTCGGTGAGCGTGGCCCGGCTGAACCGGAAGGCCTCGTAGGGCACATCGAGGAACGTGCTCAGATCGTCGAGGATCCGCGGGCCACCGGCGTGGACGATGTAGAAATCCAGGTCGGAGGCGTCCCAGCCGTGGTGCCTCGCCAGTTCCTGAAGTGCCGGGGCGAGCGGTTCCATGGTGGTCGGCACCCGCTTGTCCAGGAGGAAGTGGAATCCGGTGGCGCGGACGTCGTACATGATCCACTCTTCGGTCTTGGGGATCAGGTACGAGCCGTTGAGTTCCAGCTTGACGCCGGTGCCGCCCTTGCCGCGGACGGCCGCGGCCGCGATGCCGTCACCGAACAGGCCGTTGGACAGCAGCGAGCCGACGCCCAGGTCGGTGGGCTGGTAGCACAGCGAGCAGAACTCGCAGGCCACGATGAGCGCGTTGGCGTCCGGGTAGGCGGTGCAGAAGTCGTGAGCCCGGTTGATGGCCGCGCCGCCCGCGGCGCAGCCCAACTGGGCTATCGGTATCTGCCGGGTGTCGGTGCCGAAGCCCATGGTGTTGATCAGCCACGCGGTCAGCGAGGGCATCATGAACCCGGTGCAGGACACGTAGATGATCACGTCGATGTCGGAGGCGAGCAGCTCGGCGTCGTCCAGCGCCCGCTGGACAACCGCGGGGACGCGGGCCTTGGCCTCGGCCTCATAGAGGTTGTTGCGCTCCTCGAAACCCGGGTGCTTCAGGGTTTCCTCGATGGGCTGCACGATGTGCCGGGTGCGGACCCCGGTGTTCTCGATCAGTCGCAGTGCCAGCGGGAGTTGGGGGTGGTCGGCGTGGCGGGAACGCGCGAGTTCGAGCGTCTCCTCCATCGTGATCACATGTTCCGGAACGGAAACCGCGGGTCTGCACAGAGTCGCCATGGGGCGCGCCTTCTTTCGCCTTGGCGAGGGACTCTCGTCCCCCGGCGGAAGGATGGGTCACCCCTACATCCGGGTGACCCACCCACGATCACCCCGCGGCGCCGGGATATCGCGTCGGATTACTCCACTCCAGCGATCGACGCAGAGTGAAGGTCAGGCACGAAGAGTGGCGGAGACGGGGCCGGGGGAGGCCCTGCGATGACGCGGAGCGTCAGAGAGCCGTTGGAGACGAGCACGGGGAAGTGCGCTCCTGGCCCGCACGGCGATCGGCTGCCCGACCTGAGCAGGCCCCGGCAGGGGCGCGCGGGACTGTCAGGCCCCAGCCGGCGCAACCGGCTAGCGCAGAGAGCTGTGCGCGATGCAGGCGACGTCGATCCGATCGGCGAGCTTCGCGAGCTCGATCGTGAGCGCGGCCACGGTGTCCTCGTCGAGCCCGTCCTCGCCGGCTTCCACCAGGCGCAGCCACCGGCCGCCCACCGTGCGCAGCAATTTGCTGACGTCGGCCGCCGCCACTTGCAACGTGCCGCGGTCGTCGACGATGAGCGGGAGGGTCACTTCGCGGTTCACAGGAGCGATCGTAGCCCGCGGAACGCTCACGCCCCGTGCCATACGGTGGTGATGTTGCAGAACTCCCGGATTCCGTGTCCGGACAGCTCGCGGCCGTAACCGGACCGCTTGACCCCGCCGAACGGGAACGCCGGATGGGACGCCGTCATCCCGTTGACGTACACGCCACCTGCCTCCACATCCTGTACGAAGCGGTCGACCTCAGTGCCGTTGTGCGTCCACACGTTGGAACTCAGCCCGAACGGCGCGTCGTTCGCGATCGCCACCGCCTCGTCGAGGTCCGCGGCCCGGTAGAGCGTGGCGACCGGACCGAACGCCTCCTCGTGGTGGATGCGCATCTGCGGGGTGACGTCGGCGAGAACGGTCGGCGGGTAGTACCAGCCGGGCCGGTCGGGACGCTCGCCCCCGCACAGTACCGTCGCGCCGTTCTCCACCGCGTCGGCGACGAGTTCCTCCAGATCGGCGCGCCCCTGCTTGCTGGAGAGCGGCCCGACGTCGGTCTCCTCATCCATCGGGTCACCGGTCTTCAGCGCCTTCATACCGGCCGTGAACCGCTCGGCGAACGCGTCGAACACATCCGTGTGAGCGATGAACCGCTTGGCGGCGATGCAGGACTGCCCGTTGTTCTGCACACGTGCCGTCACCGCTACCTCGGCGGCCCGGTCGAGGTCCGCGGACGGCATGACGACGAAGGGGTCGCTGCCGCCCAGTTCCAGGACCGTCTTCTTGACCTCGTCCCCGGCGACCGACGCGACGGCACGGCCGGCCGGTTCGCTGCCCGTGAGGGTGGCGGCTTTGACCCGGGGATCGCGCAGGACCTTCTCCACCGTGCCCGAGCCGACGAGCAGGGTCTGGAAGCAGCCCTCGGCGAAGCCCGCCCGGCGGAACAGGTCCTCCAGGTACAGCGCGGTCTGCGGGACGTTCGAGGCGTGCTTGAGCAGCCCCACGTTGCCCGCCATCAGCGCGGGCGCGGCGAACCGGACCACCTGCCACAGCGGGAAGTTCCAGGGCATCACGGCGAGCACCGGGCCGAGCGGCCGGTAGCGCACGATCACCCAGGAGGCGCCCGATTCCTTCACGTCCTGCTCGCCGGGTTCCTCGTCGGCCAGTAGTTCCTCGGCATGGTTGGCGTACCAGCGCATCGCCTTGGCGCACTTCGCGGCCTCCGCGCGGGCCTGCCGGACGGGTTTGCCCATTTCGGTGGTCATTGTCCGGGCGATGTCCCGCTCGTCCTCCTCGAGCAGGTCGGCGGCCCTGTGCATGCGCAGCGCCCGTTCGGCGAACGTGGTCGTGCGATGAGTACGAAAGGCGGTGTCGGCGGCGGCGAGCCTGCGCTCGATCTCCTCCGCGCTCAGGGCGTCATACGTCTTGAGTGTCTCGCCGGTCGCCGGGTTCACGGTGGCGATGGGCATGGCCGACCTCCTGGGAACGCGCTCTGCCTCGACCTTCCCGCGCCGCGGTAGCCACCGCAACGCGGAGGTGCTCCCGGTTCGCCTGCCGGGCGCTCCTTCGGCTCTCAGACCGAGTGCTCCGCGAGCTGGTCGAGAAACACCGCCTGCGCCTTCACGATGACATCGCGGGCCCGGTCGAGACCGATCCACTCCATGCGGTCCAGTTCGGGGAACTCCTGGACGCGCCCGGATCTCGGTGGCCACTCCATCGTGAACGTGCCGGGCTCGACCGACGCCGGGTCGAGGTCCGCCTCGACCGCCCAGGCCGTGACGATCTTGCCGCCCGTCTGTCGCACCTCGCCGAGCGGGACGGCTTTCCCCTCGGGCGGCGGCAGCCCCAGCTCTTCCCGGAACTCGCGGCGCGCGGCGTCCCACGCGGACTCGGCGGGGTCGTACTCGCCCTTGGGTATGGTCCACGCCCCGGCCTCCCGGCGGGCGAAGAACGGGCCGCCCATATGACCGAGGAGGACTTCCAGACCGTGTGCGGTATGCCGGAACAGCAGGAGCCCGGCGCTGCGCCTGTTCCGATCGCTCATGGCAGCAGCCCAGGGTGCGCGGCCAGTACCGTCTCCACGGAGTCGGCCTCCTGCGGCCGCTTGTCCTCCCGGTAGCGCACGACCCGGGCGAAGCGCAGGGTGACGCCGACCGGGTAGCGGCTGGACCGCTGCAGCCCGTCGTAAGCGATCTCGACCACGAGCGCGGGGCGTACGGTCACCACCCAGCCGTCGTCCTCGACGGCCAGCTCCTTCAGCCGCTCGGTCTGCCAGGCGAGCATGGCGTCCGTCATGCCCTTGAACGTCTTGCCGAGCATCACGAAGGAACCGTCCGGGGCGCGGGCACCGAGGTGCAGGTTGGAGAGCTTGCCGGTACGCCGGCCGTGGCCCCACTCGGCGGCCAGCACCACCAGGTCGAGGGTGTGCACAGGCTTGATCTTGAGCCAGGAGGCGCCGCGTCGGCCCGCGCTGTACGGGGCGTCGAGTGCCTTCACCACCACACCTTCGTGACCGCGGCGCAGGGTCTCGGCGAGGAAGGCCTCCGCGGCGGCCACCTCCCCGGGTCCCCGGACGAGTGCGCGCCGTACCCGCATCGGCTCGGGTACGAGCCGGGCCAGCTCGGCGTGGCGCTCCGTGAACGGCAGGTCCAGCAGGTCCCGGCCGTCAACGGACAGCGCGTCGAAGAAGACGGGGGAGACGGGGACGGCCGCGGCGGCCGTCGTCACGTCCACCCGGGAGCCGACGCGCCCGGAGGTCTCCTGGAACGAGCGCGGCCGCCCCTCCTCGCCCAGGGCGATGACCTCGCCGTCCAGGATGAACCGCTCACCCGACAGCCCCAGCGCCGCGGAGGTGAGTTCGGGCAGTCGGTCGGTGATGTCGTCGAGGGTGCGGGTGTGGACGTGGACGTCGTCGCCGTCCCGGTGCACCTGGACGCGGATGCCGTCCAGTTTCTCCTCGACGGCGCACGCGCCCAGCCTGCCGACGGCCTCGGCTACCGAGGACGCGGTCTGCGCGAGCATCGGCAGGACCGGTCGGCCGATCGTGAGCCGGAACCTGTCGAGGGCCGGCGGACCGTCCGCAAGCAGGACCCGTGCCACGGTCTGGAGCGATCCGGCGAGCATGACGGCCCGCCGTACGTCCGCCGCAGAAGCTCCGGCCGCCTCCGCCAGCCCCTCGACGGCCAGGGCGTCGAGCGCGCCCTGGCGCATCTCACCGGTGATCAGACCGAACAGGAACCGCTGCTCGTCCGCGGTGGCCGCCGCCAGCAACTCGCCCACCAGGCGCTTGCGTTCGGCCTGCGATCCGGCGCCGGTGACGGAACCGATCCGGGTCAGCCGGGCATCCACCTCGCGCACGGTGAGCGTGGGCTCCTCGGCGGGCGGAATTCGCTGGTCGAGAAGCCTCCACCCGATACCGAGCCGTCCCTGGGGCAGACGGCCCGCCAGATACGGGATGACGATCGGTACGTCGTCGGCGTCGGCGTCCCGGAACAGCTCACCGAGCAGCGCGATCTTCCGGGACCGCGCCGAGGAGGCGGCGACTTCCCGGGACACATGGGCGAGCCGGGTCAGCAGCATGCAGCCATGGTGCACCGGCCGCGGCCGCCATGCGCCCGGCGGCACCGGTGCGGGGGTGGCGGAGCACCTCGGACTGGCCCGCGGTGCGTGCGAATGCACGTTCGCGCGCGACCCGCCGGTGGATGACGTGCACGATGTGTTCCCGATTGGCAAGCGACCGCTTAGTATGCGATCGACTCCGGTCAGACGCAGCAGTCCCCCGTGGAGGCCCCGCATGCAGGCATGGCGCGTGTACGAGAACGGCGAGCCGAGCGAGGTGACGCGGCTCCGTGAGGCGGCACGGCCGACGCCCGGCGAGGCCCCGGCCGTGCTGAGGGCATGTACCGCCGCCATCGACTTCCTGGCCACGGGCCGGGTCACCGAGGTGCTGGAGCACGGAGCCGCGGTATGACCGAAGCCACCGAACTCCTGGTACGCACGCGGAAGTTGCTGGCCGCGCACCCTCCCGCCGGCACCGGCCGACTCGACTTCCTGAGGGCCCGCTTCGACGCCGGACTGGCCTGGGTGCACTACCCGGAGGGCCTCGGCGGACTCGGTGCCCCGCGCTCGCTCCAGGCCGTCGTCGACGCGGAACTGGAAGCCGCGGGCGCGCCCGACAACGATCCGCGACGCATCGGCATCGGACTCGGCATGGCCGCGCCGACGATCCTCCGCTTCGGCACCGAAGAGCAGAAGCGGCGCTACCTCAAGCCTCTGTGGACGGGCGAGGAAGTGTGGTGCCAGCTTTTCAGCGAGCCCGGTGCCGGATCCGATCTCGCGGCGCTCGGCACGCGGGCCGTCCGCGACGAGCAGGGCCCCTCGCGCTCGAGCGAAGCCGAGACCGGGGGAGGATGGGTGGTCAACGGCCAGAAGGTGTGGACGTCCAGCGCCCATCTGGCCCGCTGGGCCATCCTCATCGCCCGCACCGACCCGGACGTGCCCAAGCACCAGGGCATCACCTACTTCATCTGCGACATGACCGACCTCGGCGTCGAGGTCCGGTCGCTGCGGCAGATCACCGGCGAGGCCGAGTTCAACGAGGTCTTCCTCACCGACGTCCGCATCCCCGACAGCTGTCGCCTCGGCGAGGTCGGCGACGGCTGGCGGGTCGCACAGACCACCCTGATGAACGAGCGTGTGTCCATCGGCGGTATGCGTGTCCCCCGGGAAGGCGGCATGATCGGCCCGGTCGCGAAGACCTGGCGCGAGCGCCCCGACCTGCGCACCCACGACCTGCATCAGCGGCTGCTGGAGCTGTGGGTCCAGGCCGAGGTCGTCCGCCTCACCGGCGAACGGCTGCGCCAGCAACTCGTCGCGGGCCAGCCCGGTCCCGAAGGCTCCGGCATGAAGCTCGCGTTCGCCCGCCTCAACCAGGAGATCAGCGGTCTGGAGGTCGAAATCCTCGGTTCCGAAGGCCTGTTGTACGACGACTGGACCATGCGCCGCCCGGAACTGGTGGACTTCACCGGCCGTGAGGCCGGTTACCGCTACCTGCGCGCCAAGGGCAACAGCATCGAGGGCGGGACCAGCGAGGTCCTGCTGAACATCGTCGCAGAGCGGGTCCTGGGCCTGCCCGCCGAGCCACGCACCGACAAGGACATCCCCTGGAAGGACCTGGCCCGATGACGACGCAGCCCGATCTGCTGTACTCGGAGGAGGAAGAGGCGCTGCGCCGCGCCGTCCGGGATCTCCTCACGGACCACTGCGACCCGGCAGGCGTCATCGCGCGCATCGCCTCGAACGCCCCGCACGACCGGTCGCTGTGGAAGACGCTCGCGCAGAGCATGGGACTCGCCGGGCTGCTGGTGCCGGAGTCCCTGGGCGGCCAGGGCGCCTCACACCGTGAAGCCGCCGTCGTCCTGGAGGAGTTGGGGCGGGCCGTCGCTCCGGTGCCGTACCTCACGAGCGCCGTCGTCGCGACCGAGGCGCTGCTCGCCTGCGGCGGCGACGAGGCCGCCGGGCTCCTCGCGGAGCTGGCGTCCGGACGGACCGTGGGAGCACTCGCGGTCGGGCTCGCTGTCCGGCCCGGCGGTGCCTATCGCGTCGTACGCCATGAAGAGGGGTCGCTGTACGGCGAGTTGACTACCGTCGCGGACGCGGCCGTCGCCGACGTGCTGCTGGTCCCGGCGCGGGACGGCGGTCTGTACGCGGTGGACGCGGATGCGGCGACCATCATCCCGCAGGTTTCCCTGGACCTCACCAGGCCGCTCGCCACGGTCACCTTCGACGGGGCGGCCGGGCGCCTGCTGACGGATGACGCACAGACATCCGTACGACGGGCCCTGTGTGGCGGCGCCGGACTGCTCACCGCCGAGCAACTCGGAGTCGCCGAATGGTGTTTGACCCAGACCGTGCGCCATCTGAAAGAGCGCAGGCAGTTCAACCGGCCGCTCGGAGGCTTCCAGGCACTCAAGCACCGGCTCGCCGAGCTGTGGCTGGAGGTCGCCGGCCTGCGGGCCGCGGCGCGCAACGCCGCCGACGCGCTCGCCACCGGCAGTGAGGACATGGACATCGCGGTCGCCGTCGCCCAGGCGTACGCGGCACCCGTCGCCGTCCATGCCGCCGAGGAGGCAGTGCAACTGCACGGCGGTGTCGGTATGACGTGGGAGCACCCGGTTCATCTGTATCTGAAGCGGGCGAAGGCGGATTCGATCGCGTACGGAACCGCCGGCAGCCATCGCGCGACACTGGCCGAACTGGCCGATCTCCGCGCGCCCTGACACCTCCCTGACGGGGCCCGCCCTACTTGGGGCGGGCTTTTCGCGTGTGCCGACGACGAAGTGACCACATGCGGATCCTGGAATTGCCTACGCCGTAGGGGAATTGGTCCGCGTGGAAGGCCCGGTGGTTTCCCCGATATTCACGAGCGGTCGCAGAACCACACGTTCGGGGGACACGTCAGCCGCCCGGACCAACCCTCCACTACGCCACACTTGCGGCCGAAAGCCGCGAAGCGGGCGTGGTGGAGGAGGACGACGATGGCGATTTCCATCTCTATGGTGCTGCTACTCCTGGTTTTTGCGGTGATTTTCCTACGCAACGGCGCGTTGAAGATCTCGCACGCCATCATCTGCGTTCTGCTCGGCTTCTTCCTGGCCAGTTCGAGCATGGCCCCTCCCCTTCACGAGGGGCTGGCGGCGACGGCGGACCTCGTCAGTGGCCTGCGTCCCTGACCTTCAGGAGACGGAGAAGACCCCGATCCCGTTCGGGACCGGGCGTTCGACGCCCACGCTGGGGTGGTTGCGCACGGTTGCGGCGCTCGCTTTCGGGGCCCGGGTGACCAGCGTTGTGGAGCCGCCGCCGTCCAGGTTGAAACCGTCCGTGGCACCCAACTTGCGCAATACCCACGCTACTTCGGCGACGGTCAGGCCGCTGCGGTAACGGGCCGCGCCGTCGAGCGCGAGGAGCAGCAGACGATGGCCGCTGTCCTTGATGCCCACCGCGGTGCGTACGGCGGAGGTCGTGGCGTCGAGTCCGGGCAGTGGCGTGCCGTGCCGCAGTACGGGGAAGCCGCCGATGGCGAAGGTGTACGCGACCTGGGACCCGGCCGCCACCAGGCGGTGGCGCACCTGGACCCGCTCGCCCTTGAAGAGACGGCGCAACTGCCGCGCCCCCGACTCACGGCCCACGAGCACCGTGGTGCCTGCCGCGATGGGGCCGGCGCCGGGTCGGTTGGCCGTGGCGACGACCCGGCCGTTCCTGATCGTCACCTCGTAGGTGTCCTTGGTGCACCGCGCGGCCCTGCTGGTGTCGGTGCCGCAGGTGGCCCGCATCCGTGACGCACTGCCCCAGTCCGAGGTGTAGGCCCCGATCGAACCCTGCGGCAGCGCGTACTGGTTGAGCCCACCGAGCTTCAGCCGCCCCCGCAGCGTGCTCACGGAACCGGCCAGGGCCAGCCGGCCGAGCCGGGCCCTGTGATCCACGCCCACCCCGAGCACGTCCTTGGTGCTCGTACCGGGCGGCAGGGCGGGCCCGAACCGCTGACCGTCCGGGACGGCGGCCTTGAGTGTGCGCCCGTTGGCGACCGCGGGGCCGTCGGACGAACCGGTCGCCGCGACTCCCGGGTGCTGGGTCTCGGTGATGTCGAAGAAGTCACCGTTGATTCCCGCGACCGCGTTCTGAGCGTCGGCGAGCCGTGAGACGCTGGCCCGCGCCGCCATGGCCCCCGGATGCAACAGGCCGACCCGTACGCGCGGATTGCGCAGGTCGACGCTGAGCAGGTGCGCGCGGGTCACGCCCTTGGCCGCGAGGATGGTGAACTCGCTGTACTGGACGCCCGGTGCGATCGTTCTGGTGCTCTGCGCGCCACTGGCCGGTGCCGCTCCCATGAGGGCCGCGCCGGCCAGCACGCTCCATGCTGTAAGAGCCGTCAGTGCCGTTCTGAGCCGCCTGTCGCGACGTGTCATCGCTCCCCCTGATGCCTTGTCCACTTCCCCGGCGATCGGGGGAAGTGCAGCAGAACGCGAGGGTGCCGCGTGGTCTTATCGCCTCAAGGACGCGGGAACGGGTGAGGAAACGCACTCCTTCGAGTGCTTCTGAGGGAAGCTCTCGCGCAGCGGCCCGGGGTTGGTCGACGGCCACACCGCGATCCTGCCTCCGTCGCCCCGCTCGATGGCGCTGTGCGCCACCCGTGGTGCCTTCCCTGTGGTCGCGGGTCCGTACGCCTGGTGTCGTGCTGCGGTTCGGGGCCGTCATGCGTGTGGGTGCCGGGGTTCCGGTGCGGTAGTCTTTACCTGCGCGATCACGTGGAACACCGTGGGAGCGCATCGGGACGTGGCGCAGCTTGGTAGCGCACTTGACTGGGGGTCAAGGGGTCGCAGGTTCAAATCCTGTCGTCCCGACTCGTAAGAGTCGCAGGTCAGGGGCCGTTTCGGAGGCATCCGAAATGGCCCCTTGCTTTTCCCGGGGACCATTTGGGGACCAGCGCCGGCTGTGCGGACCGTCTCTCTCCGCTGAGGTGGACCTTACTGGTCTGCGGCGGCAGCAGTTCCTGCCCGGAGGCTGAGCCTGCCGCCGGGCCCGGCAACCGGAGCCGGGCTCACCCGAAAAGCGGTGCTGGCGCGGCCTCGCCCGCCAGGATTCGCCACGTGGTCACCCGCAGGCACCCGCCTACTGTCAAGTCCGTCTGTTGGTCGGCTACTGACCGTCTCCAGGGTGCGAGCCTCGTGCAGGTCCACAACTCGTTCAGTGCGGGCTTCGTCGCGGAGATGCCGTCCAGGTGCAGCGAGAGCACCTCGCCCGGCCGCAACCCGCCGTCCAGCGTCAGCACCGCAGCCCGGCGCCCGGCACTCGCCCGCTGCGATACCCGCACGCCCTCGACCAGGACGACCGTGGCGACGAGTGATTCCAGGCCGTCACGGGCGCGAGCTGGATGGGACGGCTTCGGCCCAGCCTGCAGGACGGCCAGGTCAGGGAAGTGGCCCCTTTCCCGGGCCGTTCCCGGACGGCTTTCCCCTGCTCACAGGCCGAACAGCCTTGCCGCGTTGTCGTGGCACACGGCCCGCAGCCACTCCTGTCCGACGTCCAGGCGCTCCAGAACGTGGAGTTGGTGTAGGTAGGGGTAGGGGATGTTGGGGAAGTCGGAGCCGAGCAGGATGCGGTCGCCGAGGTCGGCGAGCCGTGGCAGGGCCCGGCGAGGGAAGGGCATGAACGCCTCGGTGAAGTCGGTGAACGCCATCGTCGTATCGAGCCGCACCTGCCCGTACCGCTCGGCGAGGGAGAGGAACTCCTCGTACTCGGGCATCCCCATGTGCGCGACGATCAGCCGCAGCTTCGGGTGCCGTGCCAGCACCTGCGCGATCGGCTCGGGGCCGGTGTGCTTGCCGGGAGCGGGCCCGGAGCCGCAGTGGACCACCACGGGGACCTGGGCCTCGGCCAGCAGGCCCCATGCCTGCTCGAGGAGTTCGTCGGCCGGGTCGTATGCCCCGACCTGTACGTGCGCCTTGAACACGCGCGCGCCCGCTTCGACGGCCTCGCGGACGTAGGTATCGACGCCCGGTTCCGGATAGAGAGTTGCGGTGTGCAGGCACTCGGGGGTCCGGCGGGCGAAGTCGGCCGCCCATCCGTTCAGCCACCGAGCCATGCCGGGCTTGTGCGGGTAGAGCATGGCGGTGAAGGCCCGGACGCCGAACTGCCGCAGCACGGCCGCCCGTTCCGCCTCCTGCTGCCGGTAGGTGATCGGCCACTCCAGTCCGCCGATCAGCGGCCCCTGCGTGTCGAAGTAGTTCCAGACCTTGTGCAGGACACGCTCGGGCATGAAATGCGTGTGGACGTCGACCAGGCCGGGAAGCCCGAGCCGACCCCAGAAACGACGGACCTCACCGGCCTCCTCACCCGAACCCGAAGCCGCATCACTCTCGGCGCCTCGCGAGCCTGCGGCGCTCGACCCTGGAGACCCGGCAACGGACGAGCAGCCGGAGGCCGGGTGGTGATCGTTCATATGGGCCAGGATGGGGCCTGGTGAGGGGGAGGTCCACCCCTTTCCGCCTGGGGTGTGTGAGGGATGCTGCCGGTGGGCCTGCTCACGCCCATCAGCGGTTCGCTGAACGTGAGCGAGGGCACGGCCGGGCTGACGCTCACCGTCACCGGCCTGATCGGTGCGTTCTCCGCGCCACTGATCACCGCGGCGGTGGGCCGGATCGACCGGCGCGTGGTCCTCTGTTCCCTGCTGGTGCTCTTGGCTGCGGCCAATGTACTGGCTGCCTGGTCGCCGAACTTCGCGGTCATGATGGCGGCCCGCGTGCTGGTCGGCATCGGACTGGGTGGAGTCTGGTCGTTCGCGGGCGGCCTGGGGGTGCGGCTGGTCCCGGCCACGTCCGTCGGGCCGGCGACCTCCCTGATCTTCAGCGGTATCGCCATCGCCTCGGCGGTGGGCGTGCCGGCCGGCGTGTACATCGGTGAACTGGTGGGCTGGCGCGAGGCGTTCGTCGCCATCGGCGGGCTGGCCCTGCTTGTGACCGTGGCCATGGCGGTGTTGCTGCCGTCGCTGCCCGCCGAGGAGGCGGTCGCGCTCGGTGGTGTGATGCGGCTGTTCGGCAACAGCCGGGTGGCCACTGGGCTCGCGGTGGTGGCGCTGCTGGTGACGGGCCACTTCGCCGCGTACACGTACGTGCGGCCGATCCTGGAGGGTGTCTCGGGCGTCGGGGTATCGGTGATCGGAACCCTCCTGCTGGCCTACGGAATCGCCGGTATCGCGGGCAACTTCATGGTTGGCGCCCGGGTGAGCCGGTCGGTGCGCGGCACCGTGCTGATGACCAGCGCCACCCTTGCCGCCTCCCTGCTGCTCGCGCCGCTGCTCGGACTGTCCGTGGCGGGTACGGTGATCCTGCTGGTCATTTGGGGCCTGGCCTACGGCGGCGTGTCGGTGAGCACCCAGACCTGGCTGGCCCTTGCCGCCCCGAAGGCCCGGGAGGGTGCGACCTCTCTGTTCGTGGCCGTATTCAACGGGGCCATCGCCCTGGGTGCCTTCGCGGGCGGCCGGATGCTGGACGGTTTCGGCACCCGCTCGGTGCTGTGGCTGGGCGGCGCGCTGGCGCTGGGCGCCCTCGTGGTGACCGCGCTCGGGCGAGTGCCCTCGGCGGAAGTCCGACCGACCCGGAAGAGGTACTCCAGCTCATCGTCCGGGTGACGCCGCAGAAGGTCACCGCCTTCTCCCTCTGAGCCCAGACCACCCCCGGGAGCGGGCCCGGAATTCGCTTGCTCATACTCCGTGACGCCAGAGCCTCACACTGGTATGAGAGTCAAGCTCAGGAAGCCAGAGGTCTGGGGCTGGCGGTGATGACCGTTTCCAGTGCCTCGACTGACGTGCGCAGCGTGTCGATACGCCCCAGTAGTTCATCGCGCTCGGTGACGAGCGCGTCGTACAGGTCGGAACAGGTCAAGGCCAGGCCGTCGTCGTGCCGGGTGAGGCAGGGCAGGATGCGCTCGATCTTGCGACTGCTCAGCCCGGCTGCGTAAAGCGCCTGGATGCGTTGCACCCGGGTCACGTCGGCCTCGTCGTAGACGCGGTATCCGGAGGGTTGCCGGAGCGGGTGCAGCAGGTTCTGTTCTTCGTAGTAGCGCAGCGACCTCACGCTCACGCCCGCGCGTCGCGACAGTTCCCCGATCCGCATCGTCGTCTCCCCCTCCGGACTTGACTCTCACGCCGATGTCAGAGTTTAGCGTCGAGCCCATGACCGCCTCTTCTCCTACCGCTCGGCCTGTCGGTGTTCCACGACTGCTCTCGTTCGCGTTCGTGCTCGGCGCGTTCGCCCTGGGAACCTCCGAGAACGTCATCGCCGGCGTCCTTCCGCGACTATCGGAGTCGTTCGGGGTGCCGGTTTCCGATGTGGGGCTGCTTGTGACCGCCTACGCGGGAACCGCCGTGATCGCCGGCCCGGTGCTCTCACTGCTCACCGCACGGATGCCGCTGCGCCACCTCACCATCCTGGCCGTCATCCTCTACGCCGCCGGCACCGTGCTGGCCATGTGCGCGCCGTCGTACCTGGTGCTCATGGCCGCGAGGATCGTCACCGGAGCGATGCACACCCCTGTCCTGGTGGCGTTCATGCTCACTGCCGTCCGGCTCGCGCCCGAAGACCAGCGCGGCCGGGCGGTCGGCCGCATCACCCTGGGCCTCGGGGTCGCCACGGTCATCGGTGTCCCTATGGGCAACGCGCTCGCTGAGGCACTGCGCTGGCAGTGGGCGTTCGCATTCATCGCGGCTCTGATTGCCATCACACTGGCGATCGTGGTCACCGTGTTCCCCGACGACCGCACGCCGCGCGGCGAGTCCGGCTGGCGGTCGCTGCGCGTACTCGCGCGGGGTCCGGTGATCGGCGGCGTCACCATGAGCGCACTCGCAGGCCTCGGCGCGATGGTGCTGCTCGCGTTCGCCGTGCCCTTCCTCACCACCACCGGCGTCAGCGAGAACAGTGTGGCGCTGCTGCTGCTCATTTACGGTGCCGCATGCCTCGCGGGCAACGTCCTCGGCGGCAGGCTCGCTGACCGCGGCCTCGGGCGAGCCCTCACGCTGACACTGTCCGGGACCGGCGTTGCTCTCCTCCTCGCCGGCCTCATCGCTGTCAGCACCACCGGCGCGGTAGCGGGTCTGGCCCTGGTCGGGCTGGCCTACTTCGCCACATTCCCGCCGCTGAATACCTGGGTTGCCACCCACGCCGACGGCATCGCGCCCGACCTCGCGCTTGCCGTCAACAGCTCCGCGTTCAACATCGGCATCGCCGCCGCCGGTTGGCTCGGCGGCACCGCCCTCACCGCAGGACTCGCACCCGCCGACCTGCCCTACCTCGGCATCGCAGCACTCGTCATCGCGACCGGCCTATCAGTGCTGCTCAGCCGCATGGACAGGCCCCAGCCCAGCTCCTGGGTCGAAGAAGCCCCAACTGATGGCCAGAAGTCTCTGGACACCACGAGGTGTGCAGAACCTTCCCCTTGATGGGCTGTCGGGTAGGGGACCGGTTGGGGGCACTCCCACTTCCGTGTCACATCGGCGGGTTGCCGTGCTTCCGCTCCGGGAGGGCGGCGTGCTTTGCGCGGAGCATGGCCAGGGAGCGGATCAGGACCGCGCGGGTGTCGCCCGGGTCGATGACGTCGTCGACGAGGCCGCGCTCCGCCGCGTAGTACGGATGCATCAGTTCCGCCTTGTACTCCTTGATCAGGCGGGCGCGGGTGGCGTCGGGGTCGTCGGAGGCGGCGATCTCGCGGCGGAAGACGACGTTGGCCGCGCCCTCGGCGCCCATCACCGCGATCTCGTTGGTCGGCCACGCGAAGGAGAGGTCGGCGCCGATCGAGCGCGAGTCCATGACGATGTAGGCGCCGCCGTAGGCCTTGCGGAGGACCAGGGAGATCCGGGGGACCGTGGCGTTGCAGTAGGCGTAGAGCAGTTTGGCGCCGTGGCGGATGATGCCGTTGTGCTCCTGGTCGACGCCGGGTAGGAAGCCCGGGACGTCGACCAGGGTGACCAGCGGGATGTTGAAGGCGTCGCAGAATTGCACGAAACGGGCGGCCTTCTCCGAGCCGTGGATGTCGAGGACGCCGGCCAGCGCGGTGGGCTGGTTGGCGACCAGGCCCACGACATGGCCGTCCAGGCGGGCGAGGGCGCACACCACGTTCTGCGCCCAGGCCTCGTGGACCTCGAAGAAGTCGCCGTCGTCGACGATCTCCTCGATCACGGACCGCATGTCGTACGCCTGCTGGGCGCCGGCCGGCACCAGGGAGGTCAGTGCGTCGGTACGGCGGTCGGCAGGGTCGTCGGTGCGCTCCATCGGGGGCATCTCGCGGTTGTTCTGGGGCAGCAGCGACAACAGGTGGCGCACGTCGGCAAGGCACTCGGCCTCGTCGTCGTAGACGAAACCGGACACGCCCGAGAGAGCGGAGTGCACGTCGGCGCCGCCGAGGCCGTCGTGGCTGATCTGCTCGCCGGTCACTGCCTGCACCACGTCCGGGCCGGTGATGAACATCTGTGAGGTGCCGCGCACCATGAACACGAAGTCCGTGAGCGCGGGGGAGTAGGCGGCGCCGCCCGCGCACGGGCCGAGAATCACGCTGATCTGCGGAATCACGCCGGAAGAGCGGGTGTTGCGGCGGAAGATGCCGCCGTAGCCGGCGAGCGCGGTGACGCCTTCCTGGATCCGGGCGCCGGCGCCGTCGCTCAGGCCGACGACGGGCGCGCCCGCAGCCTCGGCCAGGTCCATCACCTTGTGGATCTTCTCCGCGTGGGCCTCGCCCAGGGCGCCGCCGAAGACACGGAAGTCGTGGGCGTACGCGAAGACCGTACGGCCGTGTACCAGCCCCCAGCCGATGGCCACCCCGTCGCCGTGCGGCTTGCGGGTCTCCAGGCCGAACCCCGAGGCGCGGTGCCGGCGCAGCGGCTCGATCTCGGTGAACGTGCCCTCGTCGAAAAGGAGTTGCAGCCGCTCGGGCGCGGTGAGTTTGCCTTTGGCGTGCTGGCGCCGGGTGGCTTCCGGGTCGGGGCCCCGGCTCAGTTCCTCCTTCAGCCGTTTCAGCTCGTCGGTGGAACGGTGCAGGTCCGGAGCGGGCGCCTGCGCGAGCAGTTCGTCGAAGGTCGTCATTGCCGCACCGTAGGGAGGCGGCCTCGAAGGCCTCGGCATGTCGCCTGGAGAACCGCTCGATCGCCCCACGGCTCGACGGCGGCTCGGCGGTCGGCCGACCGATCGCGCGGCTCGCTGTTCGGCCGCCCCGATCGATCCCGCCAGGCCCCTGGCCCTGGCCCCGGATCCGACCGGCCCCCGCCGCCGGTCGGATTCCCCCAGGCCTCGGGCCCTGGTCGGCCCCACCCGCTCAGTCCGCCGTCGCCGGGTGCAGCGCGTGGTCCGGGTCGCCGGACAGGACCGCCTGGTGCAGTCCCTGCAGTGCCGCGGAGGGCTCCAGGCCCAGTTCGCGTACGAGCGAACCGCGCAGCCGCTGGTAGGCCTCCAGCGCGCGCCAGCTGCCGCCCGTACGGTGCAGGGCCCGCATCAGCTGGGCGCAGAAGCCCTCGTGCAGCGGGTGGCGGGCGGCGAGCACCCGCAGTTCGGGCACCACCTCGGCGTGCCGGCCGAGCCGCAGGTCCGCCTCGATGCGGCGTTCCAGCGCGGTCGTGCGCTCCTCGTTGAGTCGCAGCACCTCCAACTCGAGCACCGGCCCGGCCGGTACGTCGACCAGCGCCGCGCCCTGCCACAGGGCCAGGGCGCGGCGCAGCAGGTCGGAGGCCGACCGGTGGTCGCCGATCTCGAAGGCGGTGCCGCCGGCCGCGGCGAGCCGCTCGAACTCGTGGGCGTCCACCCGTCCGGGCTCCACCTGGAGCAGGTAGCCACCGAACCGTGTGACCAGGACGTCCTTGGCGTCCCGGCGCGAGTCCCCGTCCAGCGCCGCGGCGATCCGTCGGCGCAGTTGGAGGATGTACGTCTGCAGCGTCGTGGAGGCGCTGCGGGGGATGCTCTCCCCCCAGATCTCCTCCATCAAGGTCGGCACCGACACCACGCGGTCGGCGTGCAAGGCCAGTACGGCCAGGAGTTGGCGCGGCTTGCCGGCGCTCGGCACCACTGAGACGCCGCGTTCCTGCGCGGCGAGCGCCCCCAGGATCTGGATGTCCATCAGCTGTCTCCCCCTTGGGCCACGGCCGTCGGCGGTCGCCGTGACGGCCCGTTCGGAGTACGGCTCACCAGACTCCCATCGGGGCCGGGTCCGGGCCCAGTGAGGGGAGCACGACCCCCCGCATGAAAATGTCATGGGTCGCCGATGAGTGGCGCACTGACGGAAGCTTGAGTTCCGACAGCAGACTCTCGACCCAGACGCCGAACCCCCGACGGTCCGGCGCCGCTTCCGAAGCGGGCGACGCGGTCGGCTCCTCGCCGCCTCGAATGCCCGTTGCCAAGGTCGTTCAGTCAGTTCATTCACTGGGGGTACACATGAACATCTGCGAAGACATCCTGCGCCTCTCCGAGTCGGACCTGCGGGTCGGCGAGTCCGGGCCGGCGGGCGGGCCACTCGAGGAGATCCTCGTCGAGAGCCTGAGCCGCCCCGACAGCACGCGGGCGAGCTGGTGCTATTGCATCGCTTCCGTGCTCGACACCCGGGTGGGTGCGTGACCGAGGCGCAGCGCCCGGCAGACGGCCCGTTCGTGGCGTTCAAGCGCCACGTGCGGGCCGTCTCGGTCCCGGGGGAGGCCGTGTTCGTGTGGTCCGATCAGGACGTGACCGCCGTGCGAGGTGCCGGCGCGGAGAAGCTCGTCGACCTGCTCGACGGCAGCCGCACGTTGCCCGAGCTGCTGCGGGAGGCCGCGGCGACCATGCCCGACGGCATGGCGGGCCGGGTGGTCCGCCGGCTCGCCGAGGCCAACCTCGTGGGCTACCGTCATGGCGGCCCGGGCCGGTGCGTCTCCGCCGAGCGCGGCCTGGCGGAGGCCTACTGGGACCGCGCCGGGCTTGACGGGGCCCTCGCCGAGGGCGAGGTACGCGCCCGGCCGGTGGCAGTGATCGGGGTCGGGGACGTGGACGTGGCGGCGGCCCGGGCCGCGTGCCGGGCCTCGGGCGTCACCCCGGTCGGCGCGGACGCCGACGCAGACTTCGCCCTCGTCCTGTGCGAGGACTACCTGATGCCCGAACTCCAGGACGTGGCGGCCCGGTTGCGGGCCGAGCGGCGCCCGTGGCTGCTGGCCCGGCCGTTCACGGCCGAGCCCTGGACCGGACCGATCTTCGAGCCGGACGGGGAGGGGGCGTGCTGGTCCTGTCTGGCGCACCGACTGCGCGAGCACCGGCGCGGCGAGCTGTCGGTGCAGCAGGCCCTCGGCCTGGACCGGCCCGCCGTCCCGCCGGCGCCCTCGCTGGCCGCCGTACGCGCCATGGGACTGCACAGCACCGTCCTGGAGACGGCCAAGTGGCTCGCCGGGCTGCGCAGTCCGGAGCAGCGGGCGGTCTGCGTCCTGGACAGCCTCACCCTGCGCACCGTCCACCACCCCGTGCAGCGCCGCCCGCAGTGCCCAGGCTGCGGCGACCCGTCGCTGGTCGCCGAGCGCACCCGGCGGCCGGTGGTGCCGGTCTCCCGACCCAAGGCCGAGGGCGCGGGCAGCAACGACCGGGCGCTGTCCGCCGAGCAGATGCTGGCTGCGTACGGCCATCTCATCGGGCCGGTCACCGGCATCGTGACGGAGGTCCGCCCCATGGCCGGGCTGCCCGACGGGTTGCACGCCTACGACTCCGGCCACAACCTCGCCCTGCGCGGGCACTCTCCGGCCGGCATGCACCGCGTGCTGCGGGCGCGCAGCTCGGGCAAGGGGGCGACGGCGGCCGAGGCCCGGGCGAGCGCCCTGTGCGAGGCGGTGGAACGTTACTCCGCCACGCGTCAGGGCGACGAGCTGACGATCACGGACACACTGGTCGGCCTCGGCGAGGCGGCCGTCCATCCCAACACGTACCAGCTCTTCCACGAGCGGCAGTACGCCGACCGGGCCCGCTGGAACGCCTCGAACAGTCCGTTCCACCACGTCAGCGCGCCCTTCGACCCGCAGCGGCCCACCCAGTGGACCCCGGTGTGGTCGCTCACCGCCGGTGCCCGACGGCTGTTGCCCACCTCCACCCTGTACTTCGATGGCACGCCCGGCGGGGCCGCGGACGGGCTGTGGGCCGACTCCAACGGCAACGCGGCCGGCAGCAGCCCCGAGGACGCCGTCGTTCAGGGCTTCCTGGAACTCGTCGAGCGGGACGCGGTGGCCGTGTGGTGGTACAACCGGCTCCGCCGGCCGGCCGTCGACCTGGACGCCTTCGACGAGCCGTGGCTGACCGGGCTGCGTGACGCCCTCGGCCGGGCGGGCCGCGAGGTGTGGGCCCTCGACCTCACCTCCGACCTGGGCATCCCCGTCGTGGTGGCGGCCTCTCGGCGCACGGACGAGCACGTCCCTGACGTGCTCTACGGGTTCGGCGCCCACTTCGATCCCCGGCGCGCGCTGCGCCGGGCGCTGACCGAGATGGTGCAGATGCTGCCCGCGGCAGCCGCGGGGCCGGCGGCTCCCTCGTCGACCCCGTCGCCCGAGCAGCCTCAACTGCTTCCTGACCCCGGGCACTTGGCTCGGACACCGGCTTCATGGGGGTCGCACGTGCGCCATGGTGACCTGCTGGCCGATGTCGAGGCCGTCCGTGAACTCGTCGCCGGGCACGGTCTGGAGCTGCTCGTGCTCGACCAGACCCGACCGGACGTGGGGATTCCGGTCGTCAAGGTCCTGGTGCCCGGACTCCGGCACTTCTACGCCAGGTTCGCGCCGGGCCGCCTGTACGATGTACCGGTCCGTCTCGGCCAGTTGAGCCGTCCGACGCGTTACGAGCAACTCAACCCGGTACCGCTCGCGCTGTAGATCGTGTGAAGGCGGAGTGGAGGTCCCGAACCAGCGTGCGTCGGCTTATAGTTCGGTCACATACCCCCGCCACCCCACGCGAGGAGTCGACAAATGCCGGGCCGTTTCCGGACTTCGGGCAACGACCTCAGCCGCGTCACGAATCAGACGGAGGGGGCGCGTCCGGAAGTGGGGAACAGCACCCCGCCGGGCATGACGGGGCCCGAGGAGGGCGGCGGCCGGAGCGGGGTGCGGGACATGCTCGCGCCGCGGCTCGCCCGGGGCATCAGCGTGGTGGCGTTCTCGGGATACGGCGTCGTCACCCTGCTCAACGTGCACAACGTCGTCTCGAGCACGCTGGGCCTGATCCTCTGCTCGATCGCCGTGGCCGCGCTCTACGCGGTGCAGATCACGCTCACCTCGCCTAGCGCCCGCCGGTGGTCCGGTCGGCGCCGGGCGGCCGTGCTCGTCGCCCAGGCGCTGCTCACCTTCGGGCCCATGGCGTGGCTGGGCATCGGCTGGGGGAGTATGGCCGGACCGCTGGCCGGATCGATTCTCCTCATGCTGCCCGGCCGGATCGCCTGGCCCTGCTACGGCGCTGTGTCGTCGGCGATTCTCGCCTGGGCCGCCGTCTCGGGTGAGCGCGCGCTCGCGACCGGCTACTTCGCCGTGTCCACGGCCCTCACCGGACTGGTCATCTACGGCATGACCCGGCTCACCGACCTCGTGCGCGAAGTCCACGACACCCGCGCTGAGATGGCCCGGATGGCGGTCACCCAGGAGCGGCTGCGCTTCGCCCGTGACCTGCACGACCTGCTCGGCTACAGCCTGTCCACCATCACGCTGAAGAGCGAGCTGATCCACCGCCTCGTCCCGGTCAACCCCGAGCGGGCCCGCACCGAGGTCGCCTCGGTGCTCGGCGTCTCCCGGCAGGCCCTCGCCGACGTACGCCTGGTGGCCAGCGGCTACCGGGACATGTCGCTGGCGGCGGAGGCCGAGTCGGTGGCCGACGTGATGGCGGCGGCCCACGTCGTCGTCGAGGTGGACATCGACTGCGGCCGGCTCCACCCGCTGGTGGACACCGTGCTCGCGACCGCCCTGCGTGAAGGGGTCACCAACATCCTCCGGCACAGCAAGGTGCAGTTCTGCACCATCAAGGTCAGGACCGAAGGGGAGGAGGTGCGCCTGGAGCTGGTCAACGACGGCGTGTTCGCGCCGGACGGGCCGGACTCGCCGGCCCGCGGCAGCGGTCTTGGCAATCTGCGCACCAGGCTCGCCGCGATCGGTGGCCAGATGACGGCCGAGGTCGTCGCCGGGAACCGGTTCCGGCTGACCGCGGTCGCCCCGCTCAGGCCGGCCACGGGCGAGGGCCCGGAGCCGCTGCTGCGGCGCGGACACCGGGAGGCCGGCACTGCGGCGTGCTGGAGCGGCGAAGCGGGCAGACCCGCGGTCTGACCGCACACGGAACGGGGGAACCACATGCTGTTGATCAGGATCCTGCTGGCAGAGGACGTGCACATGGTCCGTGGCGCGCTCGTCGCCCTGCTGGAACTGGAGCCGGACCTCCAGGTCGTTGCCTCGGTCGCGCGCGGCGACCTCATCGTCTCCTCAGCCCTCGAGGCCCGCCCGGACGTCGCCGTCATCGACATCGACCTGCCCGGGGTCGACGGGCTGACCGCGGCGGCCGAGCTGCACGAGAAGGTGCCGGAGTGCCGCACCCTCATCCTCACCAGCCTGGGTCGGCCCGGGACGCTGCGCCGGGCGATGGCCGCCCGGGTCTCCGGTTTCCTGCTCAAGGACTCCCCGCCGTCCCGGCTGGCCCAGGCGGTGCGCTCGGTCGCCGCCGGTCAGCGGGTCATCGACCCCGAACTCGCCCTCAGTGCCTGGGAGGCGCCGGACAACCCGCTCTCCCCGCGGGAGACCCAGGTGCTGCGGCTCGCGGCGCGGGGCGCCGACGCAGCGGAGATCGCGGACCATCTGTACCTGACCCAGGGCACGGTACGGAACTACCTCACGGCCATTGTGGACAAGCTCCATGCGCGTAACCGGATCGACGCGATACGTATCGCCGAGGAAGCGGGCTGGATCCCGTAGGACACCGCCCGCCCGGCCGGGGCTCGTAGCACCTGGCGCGTGATCCCCGGCTCGCCCGGCCCCGGAGTCCGCATCGCCCACTCCCGACTCGCGCCCGCGTCAGATCTCCGCGAGCGGGCCCGCGTCCAGCTTGGACAGCACGCCCGCCAGGTCCACCGCGTTGCTCTCCGGACTGCGGCACACCGCGAGGCAGACGGGTCCGCGCGCCCCGGCCATCCGACGCAGGAAGGGCGTGAGCACCGCCTTGGGGCCGATCTCCACCACATGGCTGGGCGCCTGCTGCGCCAGCATCCGGCGGGCCGCGTCGGCGAACCGCACCGGTGCGGTGATCTGCGCCGTCCAGTACGCGGTGGTCAGCGGCTCGCCGTACTCCCTGCCGTACACGGTGGAGTAGTACGGCAGGGTGGGCCGGCCACCCGCCACGTGGCGGGCCGCGGCCTCGAAACGGGGCGCCACCGGCTCCATCAGCGGGGACTGGAAGGCGTGGGTCACGGGCAGGAAGGTGCTGGCGATGCCGACCTCCGCGAGCCGCTCTCGGACCCGTTCCAGACCGTCGACCGGGCCGGAGAGTACCGTGGCGCGGGCCGCGTTGACCGCACCGATGGCCACCTGCGGCTCGCCCGCCGCCGCGTCGGCGGCCTCGAACGGGCTGGCGCAGGTCGCCATCATCCCGCCGCCGGAGGGCAGGTACTGCATGCAGGCGCCGCGGAAGCAGACCAGCCGGGCCGCGTCGGAGAGGGTCAGCGGCCCGGCGACCACGGCCGCCGCGAGTTCGCCCATGCCGTGACCGAGCACTGCGACCGGACGCACCCCTTCCTCCTCCTGGAGCGTCATCGCCAGGGCGTAGCCGACGGCGAAGAGAGCAGGCTGGGCCAGTGCCGTCTGCTGCACCCGGGTGTCCCCGTCGAGGATCAGTTCACGGACCGACCGGCCGAGGTAGGGGCCGATCGCCTCGTCGGCCGCGGCGAGGTGCCGCTGGTAGGCCGTCAGCTCACGGTACAGACCCGCGGTCATCCCGGGGTGCTGGCTGCCCTGCCCGGTGAACACGAACGCAGCTCTGACGCACCCGGGGTGCCGGTTCATGCCCCGCCGCATCGCCAGATAGTGGGCGAGGTCGCGGATGGTCGGGTGGGCCCACATGTCCGCGGGGTCGAACAGCGGGCCGAACGAGGCCTCGATGTCGGCGAACAGGCCCAGCAGGGCCACGGAGTCGAGCCCCCAGGCAGACATGTCCTCGTCGGCGCCGACCTTCCGCTGCGCGTACCGGCCGATCCGGTCGGCGAGCCAGGCGACGAAGGCCCCCTCGTCGGGATCGCCGGGTGCCGTTCCGCTCACGTCTTCCCCCTTTCCAGGGTGGTGCTTCCGAGATGGTGCCTGCCGGAGGTCCGCCGGCCAGGTCGCCCGCCGCTAGCGGCGCGGGCCCGCCGCTGTCGGAAGGTCGTCGGCCAGGTACTGGTGCAGGGGCTGCAGCCCGCCGTTCAGGAACAGCCGTCGCATCGCGACCCGTTCGACCTTGCCGCTGGTGGTGCGCCGGACGGTGCCGGGGCGGACCAGCAGCACGCCCGCGACCCCCACCTCGAACTCCTCGCTCACACACCGCCGTACGTCCGACACGAGCTCCTCCAGGTCCAACGTGTACCGCTGGTTCGTGCGCAACTCCTGGACGATGACGACCCGTTCGCACTCCCCGGGCACGGCGAACGCGGAGCCCGTACCGAACAGCGAGTTGATCCGCTGGACCGTGCGCTCCACGTCCTGCGGGTAGAGATTGCGGCCCGCGACCACGATCACGTCCTTCAGCCGGCCGGTGACATAGAGCAGCCCGCCGTCCACCGCGCCGAGGTCGCCGGTGCGAAGCATCCCCGCCGCCGTACCGTCGGCCGTCACGGCCCCGAACCGCTCCCCGCTCGTCGCGCGGTCGCGCCAGTAGCCGCCGGCCACGCCCGGCCCGCTCACCCAGATCTCGCCGATCTCCCCGTCCGGCAGTACCGCGCGCGTCTCCGGGTCCACGATCAACACCCGGCCGGCCCTCGCGTTCCCGTCCACTGTGCCGCACGGTACGAGGGTGTGCGTCGGCCGTCCGGGCCGTGGTTCGCTCAGTCGGCCCTGCTGCAGGGCCTCGGAGTCGACGGTCCGCTCACCGGACTCGGCCGGACCGCCGGAGACCAGCAGAGTCGCCTCGGCCAGGCCGTAGGCCGCGTACATCGCCTCCGCCCGCAGGCCCGCGGCCGCGAACCGCTCGGTGAAGGCCCGCCGGGTCTGGGCACGCACCGGCTCGCCGCCGGATATCGCGACCCGCCAGCCGGAAAGGTCGAGCCCGGCCAGCTCCTCGTCGGTGACCCGCTGCACGCACAGGTCGTACGCGAAGTCCGGCGCGGCGCTCACCTCGATGCTGTACCGCCCGATGGCCTCCAGCCAGCGAGCCGGCCGCCGGACGAAGGACTCCGGTGACAGCACCGCGCAGGTCGCGCCGAGCCACAGCGGATGCAGCAACTGACCGACAAGCCCCATGTCGTGGTGGAACGGCAGCCAGCCGCCGATCCTGGAGTCCGGTCTCGCGCCCACCAGCGCGGCGAGTGCCTCCTGGTTGGCCAGCAGGTTGCGGTGGGTGACGACCACGCCGTTCGGGCTGCCGGTGGAGCCGGAGGAGAACTGCAGATAGGCCACCGTGTCCGGACCCGGCTCGGGCAGCTGTACGTCGACCGGCCCGGACACCGCGTCCGCGGCCAGGCACGGAACCGAGCCGTGCCCGCTCCGGGCCAGCAGCCGCGAGACGTCCGGGGCGAGTGCCGCGTCGGTGAGCACCGCTCGAGGGGAGGTCTGCCGGACGATCCCGGTCACCCGCTCCTCGTGGTGGCTGCGGCCGCCGTACGGAGGTACGGGCACGGCCACGGCACCCGCGTACAGACACGCCAGAAAGGACACCACGAACTGGCTCCGGGACACGTGCAGCAGCAGCACCGGCTCCCCGGTGGCGCCATCGGCGCACAGCCGGCCGGCCAGCCGCCGGGCCTGGGCGTCGAGCGTGCGGTACGAGACCGATGCGGTGCGGCCGCGCTCGTCGCTGTCCGGCAGCAGGAGAAGTGCGATGCGCTCGGGCGTACGCCCGGCCCTCTCCATCATCAGTTCGGTGAACGTGCGACTGCCGTCCATAGTGGACCCCCTGTCAGTTGTCCGGCCGGGTGGCGTCCCCCGTCTTCGGCGCCTGGTTCCGCCCGGTGGAGGACGGTAGGTGCGCTCTCTCGAAGGGCGCTCGACCCTGGCTGGGACGCGGGGGATCAGCGCCCCGTCGCCCAGCCGACCCGCGGCCGGGCGCGGGCCGGCCGGCCCCAGGGGGCCCGCGGCGCGTCGTCGGCCTCGTCGTCGCAGTTCTCCAGCGCCCGCAGCCGGGCCATCAACACGCCGGTCAGAGCGGCCAGTTCATGCGCGTCCGGCCGTCCCCGGACAATGACGAAGGTCGGCTCTGCGGCGCCGACTTCGGTGGGTTCGGTGGGCTCGTCCATGGGGTCGATGCTGGGGGCGCGCGCTTGAGGGACGCTCGGGGGTGGGACGCGCGGGGTGCGCGGAATGGGCGGAGAGGAAGGCTCGGGGCCGAGGGGCGCGCGGTGCCCACTCGCGCCCCGTTGGGGGGCCTTCGCCCGTGAGGCGCAGCGGTCAGCGATACTCAGGACGCCGACAGGGGGCGGGCCGGCTCCTCGGTGACGCTCGCCGTGTTCGCCAGCCGGGCGCGCCGGGCGCGGTAGGCGTCGCTGTGCCGGGTCCGCTCGCACGCGGCGGCGTCCTGCCACGACAGCAGCCCCATGTAGGAGTACGCGTCACTCACCGAGCGCAGCAGATCGCTGCCGCCGAAGGCCTCGTCGGACACGCACTGGCCGACCAGGGCACCGAAGTCCAGCTCGAAGCGCTCCGGATCGTCCGCCACCCGGGCCCGTACGAGGATCAGCCGGGCGGCCTCCGTCGGGGTGCCGGAGCCGGCCGCCCCCGCCATCCGCCCCACGCTGACCAGGATTTCCGACTCCGTGCGGAGCATGGACGAGAGCCTGTGCGCGCCAGAGAGAGCGGCCGGGTCCTGGTGCACCACCCGCAGCAGACTGTCCAGTCCGGTCCACTGTTCCAGGTGCACAAAGCTGCCGGGTCGTTCGGTCAGGGTCGCGGTCACCCGGGAGACGAGGCCCTTGCGGGACTCCCGGTAGCGGGCGTACCCGAGGAGTTCGCGGTCCAGCCCCGGCCGGGCGGACGTGGCCGTGAAGCGCTCGACGACGGTCAGTTCCCGCTCGCGCTGGTACACGGACCGTTCACCCCTCTCTGACTTGGCGCCTGCACGCGCCCGGGACATCCGACCACACGTCGCTCGAGTCCCACTCGAGCGCGGGCCGCGCGGCCAGCGCATGCCGTTCATGTGTGCGAGGCGCGAGAGTTCCTCGAGGAGCTGCCGAGTAGATGCGGCGATCGTGTCTTTTTCCACCTCAGAAGGGACGGCACGAGATGTCCGCAACAGCAAGGAGCGACAGCACGGTCGCCCGAGGCGTACTCGAGCGGCTGGTGCGGCCGGTCTGGAACTCCCTCGTGATCTATGGCGCCATGTGGCTGCCCGTGGACGAGAACAACCCGATCGTGCAGCACTACCGGTTCGCCGGTCGGCCGGCTGCCCGGCCGGTCACGCCGTTGACGCCGATCACCCCGCTGAAGCCGGTTGCCCGGTCCGGCGGAAGCGAAGGCAATGAGTCTGGCCGGACGACCTTGAGCGCGTCTTGAGCCATGGCGGTCGGGCAGGCAACCGCGGGAACGGGGACGAGGACGGAGACAGGTCATGACGACGGCGGTGGACACGGTGAGCTCCTCGGAAGCCGCTGTGCAGGAACGCATCGCCCGGCTCGAACACGACCTCGGAGACCTCGACGACCTGGGCAATCCGCTCGGCGCCCAGCAGTTCCTCGCTGCCGACGAACAACAGCGGCTGCTGCCGGCCGCCGAGCGGCTGCTCGACTCCTTCGGTCTGAACGCCGAGTTCGTGCCCACGGAACTGGGTGGGCGGCTCGACCGCCTCGACGCGCTGGGCCGGGTGTTGCGGGCCGTCTTCCGGCGGGACGCGGCACTCGGCCTCGGCTACGGCTGGACGTCGTATCTGGCCGCCGCCGTGGTGTGGGCGGGCGGCAGCCCGGATCAGCGGCGGGCCACCACCGACCTGTTGCTCGCCGGGGGCCGGATGGCCTGCGGCTATCCGGAACCGCCGCAGGGCAACGACTTCCTGCGCAACGCGCTCACGGCGGTGCCGGACGGCGCCGGGCACCGGCTCAGCGGCCGCAAGGAGGCCGTCAACAACGCCGCCCGCGCCGGGGCGCTGGTGCTGTTCGCCGACACGCCCGAGGGGCCGAGCGCATTCCTGACGCCCGGGCCCGGGGTGGGGCCGGGGCAGCCCGGCCCCGGGCCGGGAATGGCGCTGCTGCCACGCCGACGGACCGTCGGCGTGCGCGGCTGCGCCATCCAGGGCCTGACGTTCGACGACCATTGGCTGGGCGCCGGACAGCTCGTGTCGGCAGCCGGCGACGGGGCACGGCTGGCCGAGCGCGTCTTCCCGCTCACCCGCAGCGCCGGTCTGTCGATGGCCCTGGGCTGTACCGACACCGCTCTGCGCACCACCACCGCCTTCGCCCGCTCGCACCGGCTGCGCAGCCCCGCTTCGCTGCACTCCGCCCGCACGCGTACGGCGCTGGTGAACGCCTTCGCCGACCTGCTGGTGTGTGACTGTCTGTCGCTGGTCGCCACCCGGGCGGTCCACCTGCTGCCGCGCGAGTGCGGGACGCTGGGCGCGGTGGCGAAGTATCTGCTGCCGACGATCCTCAACGAGACGATGGACGACCTGTCGATCGTCCTCGGCGCCGAGGCCTATGCCACCAGCGGCAGTTACGGGATCTTCCACAAGACCGCCCGCGACCTGCCGATGATCGGCCTCGGCAGTGCGGGCGCCTCGGCCAGCCGGACCGTGCTCATCGCGCAGCTGCTGCGGCTGCCCGGGCTGACCGTGCCCGTGGACGGCGCCGGACTCGCCCCGCTGTTCCGGCCGTTCGACGCCGCTCTGCCGCCCTGCGAGGTGTGGGAGAACGTGCACCCGGCCGACCAGGACTCGCTGCTCGGCTCCTTGGAGGAGTCGGCGCGGCACGCGGGCGGGCCGCTCGGCGAGGCCGCCGGCGTGCTGGTCGACCAGCTGCGGGTGCTCCGCGAGGGCTGTGCCGAACTCGCCGCGCGGCCGGTCGGGGAGCCGGTCAGCCCGCGCGCGTACGCCCTGGCCGACCGGTACGCCCTGCTGGTCGCCGGGGCCGCCTGCCTCGGCGTGTGGCGCCACCGCCCCGCCGGTGGCTTCCTCGCCGACCAGGCCTGGGCGGCCATGGCCCTCGCCCGGATCGCCGGCCGCCTCGACCGCGCGGCTGTCCGTATGCCGGAACAGGCCGCGGACCGGCTCCTCGCCGAACTGCTGCACCGCTTCGACGACGCCCGCAGCTATGACTTGTACGCGACGGCGATCGGCCGTTGAACACCGGAGGTACCGCCTCATGCGCCCCCTCGTATCCACCCCGCCCCCCGCGGCGCCCGGGCTGCGGCCGTTGCGGCAGCGGGGGCCCGGGGAGTCCTGGCAGTCGGTGCGTCGCGCGGTGGTCGCGCGGGGCACCTGTGTGATTTACGCGGATGTCGACGACTGGCTGCCGCACGACCTGGACTCGCCGCGTCTCCTCGACGATCTCGGGCTCGATCACCGGCGGTTGCGGCGGATGCCCGCGTCCCGGAACCGGGACCGGTTCGTCGCGTCGCGGCTGCTCCTGAAGTCCGCGGCCGCCGCCGTGCTCGGCACGCTGCCCCGTGAGCTGGAGCTGGCGTACAAGCCCGGCGGACGGCCCTTTCTGCGGGGGATCGACCTGCTCGACGTCAGCCTCAGCCACACCGAAGGGCTGCTCGTGGTGGGCCTGACCCGCTTCGGCCGGCTCGGGGTGGACACCGAGCCGGCCGACCGTCGCATGCTGGACCTCGGCACGGACGTACGGGTGTGCACCCCGTACGAGTTGGAGGCGCTCGACCTGGTGCCACTGGCGCAGCGCAACCGCGAGCTGGTGCGGCTGTGGACGCTCAAGGAGGCCTACAGCAAGGCCATCGGGCAGGGGCTGCGGTTCCGTTTCACCGAGTTCGGCTTCGGGCCGCGCGACGCCCGGATGCGGATGCTGCGGCCCGATGGCACACCCGGCACCGGGCAGGAGTGGTCCTTCCACAGCTGGCTGGTCGAGGACGCCTACACCGTCAGCGCCGCCGTCTACGACCCCGGATTCGGCGACCGCGAGCAGGCCGGCGCCGTACTGCCGCTGCTCCCGGCCCTCCCCGACCCGCGCTCCAGTACGAATTGAGCCGGTACCGAGGCCCTGCGGTGACGCTCGGATCGCGCATCTGACCGAAAAGGTGCGGAGCGAAGGGGGATTGGGGTGCAGCGCTATCTCGCGGTCCGGCCGGTGTGCGGCGTCGACGGCATCCGGCTGTTCTGCTTCCACCACGCCGGCGGCGGCGCCATGAGCTTCGCCGGCTGGAGTCGGCGGGTCGGCCCCGGGGTCTCCGTACTGCCCGTGCGGCTGCCCGGCCGGGAGTCCCGGCGCAAGGAACCCCGGATCACCGACGGCGCCCGGCTGATCGAGGAGCTCGACGCGGACCTCGCACCGCTGCTCGACGAGCCGTACGCCTTCTACGGGCACAGCCTCGGCGCCCTGGTCGCCTACCGGTTCGCCGAACACCGGGTGCGCACCGGGCAGCGGCCGCCGGAGCTCCTCGCGGTCGGCGCCTGCTCCCCGCCGCAGCTGCCGTCGCTCCTGGTGGACGCGCTGCTGACGCCCGGACTGCCCGACGAGGAGCTGATCCGGCACCTCGGCGACCACGAGAGCATCCCGGCCGCCCTGCGGAACCGGCTCGCCTGGCTGCACGGCACCCTCGCCACACTGCGCGCCGACCTGACGCTCGCGCAGAGCCTGCGCTCCACCCCCATGACCCCGCTGCCCAGCCCTGTCGCGGCCTACGCCTCGGAGGTCGATCCGCTGGTCTCCACCACTGAGGTCCGCGGCTGGGAGCACTGCACCACGGCCCGGTTCACGTTCCGGACCGTCCTTGGCACGCACTTCTTCGTCCGCGGCCGGGAAGTGCCCCGCGCCGTCGGCGAGGCGCTGCGCTGCGAGGCGGCGACGTCCGACGTGACGCCGTATCCGGCCGGCTGATCCCGCAACCCGAAGGAGATCCACGCGCATGGACATCAGCGTGCTCGGCCCGTTCCGGGCCACCCTGTCCGGGGTGCCCGTGCACCTCACTGCCGTCAAACCGCGCAAGGTCTTCGCGCTGCTCGCCCTCCAGGCGGGCCAGGTCGTCTCGGTGTCCTCGCTGGTGGAGGAAGTCTGGGGCGAGAGCCCACCGCGCAGTGTGCAGACCACCCTGCAGACCTACGTCCTGCAGATCCGCAACGCCATCGCGGCCGCGATCGACGGCAACGGCGCCGGACTGCCGAACGGCGCCAAGAGCATCCTTGTCACCGAGTCCGGCGGCTACCGGCTCGACGTGCACGGCGGCCTCCTGGACGCGCACGAGTTCGACGCGCTGTCCTCGGCCGGTCACCGTGCCCTGGACCACGGCGACTGGGCCGAGGCGTCCTCGTTCCTCGGCCGGGCGCTGTCGCTGTGGCACGGCCACGCGCTCGCCGACGTGCAATGCGGCCCACTGCTCGAGGTGGAGGCCACCCGGCTCGACGAGTCGCGGATGAGCGTCCTTCAGCGCCGGATCGAGGCGGACCTGAGGCTCGGCCGTCATCATGAACTCGTCGGCGAGCTCTCCGGACTCACCTCGCGGCACCCGCTGCACGAGGCGATGCACGAGCAACTGATGCTCGCGCTCTACCGGGTGGGCCGCCGCAGCGACGCCCTGACGGTCTACCGGCAGCTGCGCCGCTGCCTGAACCAGACCCTCGGACTCGACCCCTCGTCCAGCGTCGAGCAACTGCACCGCGCGGTGCTCGACTCCTCGCCGCAGCTCGATCTGGACACGCCGTCGCACGCCGGCGGCCCCCTGCTGGCGCGGGCCAACTGACCCGTCGAGCGGGCCGACCGGCCCCTCGAACCGACGGGTCCGTCGAAAACCGACGGACTCGTCGGCCGGCCGACCCGTCAAGCGAACCGACCCGTCAAGCGACCCACCCGTCAAGGAAGTGAGAGGAAGCATCGTGAGCGACATGACCCTGTCCGAACTCGGCGAGCTGCTGCTCGAATGCGTCGGTGCCCCGGAGGAGGGCATGGCACTGGAGGGCGAGGAGGCCCTCGACACCCCGTTCCTGGAGTTCGGCTACGACTCCCTCGCCCTGCTCCAGGTGACGAGCGTGATCAACCGTCGCCACGGCATCGTGCTCGACGACGACGCCGTCAGCGAGGCCGAGACCCCGCGGATGCTGCTGCAGATGATCAGCGTCGCGCCGCGCGCCGGGGCGGTCCGGTGACCTCTCCCACCGCACAGCGGGTCGTGGTGACCGGCGGGACCAAGGGCATCGGCCGGGCGACGGCACTCGCCTTCGCCCGGGCCGGTGCCCGGCTCGTCGTCTCCTACGGCCACGACGGCGAGGCCGCCAAGGCACTCGGCGTCGAACTGGACGCGCTCGGCGCCGACTTCGAGACCGTCCAGGCCGATCTGACCACCCGCGAGGGCGCCGAGACGCTCGCCCGCGCGGTCACCGGCCGTTTCGGCGGCGGCGGTCTCGATGTCCTGGTGAACAACCTGGGTGTCGACGGGCACACGCCCTTCGGGCAGCTCTCCGACGCCGAGTGGCGCCGAGTGCTCGACCACAACACCACGTCCGTGTACCTGGTCACCCAGACCCTGCTCGGCGCGCTGGCCGAGGGTGCGTCCGTGGTCAACATCGGCGCCTCCGTGGCGCTGCGCGGCCGCCCCCTCGGCGTCCACTACACCACCTCCAAGGCGGCCCTGATCGGCTTCACCCGGGCGCTCGCCAAGGAACTCGGCCCGCGGGGCATCCGGGTCAACCTGGTAGCGCCCGGCGTGACCGAGACCGAGCCGGGCGCCGGACTGCCGCCGCAGCTGGCCGAGAAGCTGGCCGGCCTCACCGCGCTCGGGCGGCTCGGCCGCCCGGAGGACGTGGCGGGCGCGGTGCTGTACCTCGCCGGGGCGTCGGCTGCCTACGTCACCGGCACCACCATCGAAGTCGACGGAGGGATCTGAAATGCCGTACGCAGCCATCACCTACCGGGTCAAGCCCGGGTACGAGGACGAGATCGCCGAGATCTTCGGCAACTTCCAACGGGTCGACACCCCGAACTTCACGGGCACCGACGGCGAGCAGGCCGGCCGGCTGCTCGGCACGGCGGTGTTCGTCAAGGACGACATCGTCGTCCGGGTCATCCACTACGAGGGCGACTTCGCGGCCATCGGCCGGCACATGGCCGCCCAGCAGGGCGTGCACTCCGCGGAGGACGCGTTGGCGCCGTACCTCGCCGAGGAGCGCGACACCAGCTCGCCGCAGGCGTTCGCCGCGTACTTCCGCGACGCCACCATGCGCACCGTGGCCCAGCTGACCGTGGACACCCACCCCGCGGGGGCCTCGGCGTCATGACCGACGTGCTGGCCGTCGCGGCCCTGCTCGGCAGCGGTCTCACCGCCGGAGTGCTGTTCGCCGTCGCGCTGAGCGTGCTGCCCGCGCTCTTCGCGATGGAGACCGGCACCTATGTGTACGCGCACAAGCTGCTCGGCCGGAACTGGGACCCCACCATGCCGGTCATCGTGCTGAGCAGCATGCTGGTCGACGTGGCGTTGGCGGTGGTCGCCGACAGCGCCGCGCGGCCGCTGTTCGTGGTGGCCGCGGTGCTGATGCTGAGTGTGTCCGGGGTGTCCCACCTGTGCAACGTACCGATCAATCGTCGGGTCAAGGCGATCACCGACCCGGCCGTCATCCCGGCGGACTGGGAGGACCCCCGTCCGCTGTGGCGCCGCTTCCACTATCTGCGGACGACCCTGTCCGTGCTGGCCCTGGCGGCCAACGCAGCCGCGGTGACGGCGATGTGAGCGCCGCCCGCACATGAGGGCGCGGGGCACGGTCTTCGGACCGTGCCCCGCGCCCTCATGTGCGTCCCCGGGCTGTTCACCCGGCCGGAGAGCAACTGCTAGGCAGCGGCTGTCGGGACGTCCCGCGCCGAGATCTGGGCGACGGTGTTCAGCAGGCTGCGCCGGAACGTGGCCACGAAGCCCTCGACCGTGTCCGTGTCGCGCGGCTTGGTCAGATACGGCTTCAGCTTCTGCTCGACCTCGCGCACGCCCGGCTGCATCGCCATGTGCCGGGCCACGGCCTCCAGGTCGCCGGTGTACTCGATGACCCGGACCAGTGTGTCGTCGCGCAGGAAGACCGCGGTGGCCAGGATCGTGCCGGCCTCCTGACCGGCGGCGTTCTCGACCCGGCTGCCCTTGACCCGCCGGAAGTTGCCGAAGATCTCGGTGAGCTCCTTCTCGTAGCCCGGCTTGATGTCGTATGTGATGGCTGCGAACGGCATGCGCTCTGCCCCTTCTCGGGTGACTTCTCGGGTGGACCGACGGTCCGCGGCGCCCAGCACAACCGTCCTGCCTCGGGTCCCGCTCGAAGCACCCTCACTGGACAGTTCTTCGAGCGGCGCTCCAGACCGCGGTGCGACCTTCCGTTGCGACCACCGACCCGTTGGGAGGCGCCACGTGCACCGCACTCTGATCGTCGCGAAGCTCCGGCCGGAGAAGACCGACGACATCGCCAGGATCTTCGAGGACTCCGACTCGACCGACCTGCCGCACATGATCGGCGTCGATCGCCGCACCCTCTTCAAGTTCCACGGCCTGTACTTCCACCTGGTCGAGGCCGAGCAGGACATCGGCACCAACCTCTACCGGGCTCGCAGCCACCCGCTCTACGACGACATCAACACCCGGCTCGCCCAGTGCGTGGAGCCCTACGACCCCAACTGGCAGGAGCCGAAGGACGCCATGGCCGAGCCCTTCTACATCTGGACCAAGGACGGAGGACGGATCAAGTGACCACCGCCATCACCCGCAACGTGAAGGTGGCCGTCGACGACGTCGAGGCCAACACCAAGCGCGGCGGCGACATCCGCGTCACGCTCAGCCCCAAGACGGTCGGCTGCACCTCCGGCTTCGGCGGCACGCTGACCATGGAGCCCGGTGACTACATCACCGAGCACTACCACCCGTACTCGGAGGAGTTCCTGCACGTCGTCGAGGGCACCCTGGAGATGACCCTGGACGGCCGCGAGGTCGTGGCGCTCGCCCCCGGCGACTCCCTGTGCGTGCCGATCGGCGTTCGCCACCGCCTGGTCAACACCGGTGAGATCACCGCCCGGTGCGCCTTCCATCTGTCGCCGCTCGCGCCGCGCCCCGAGTTCGGCCACGTCGACACCGAGCAGGCCCAGCACCCCGACCGGGCCAACCCCGACGTCGGTGGTGCCCGGTGACCCGACGCGCCGTCATCACCGGCATCGGCGCCGTCGTGCCGGGTGGCGTGGGCCGGGAGGCCTTCTGGGGAACGCTGTCCGAGGGACGGACCGCGACCCGGCGCATCTCCCTGTTCGATCCGGCGGCGTTCCGCTCGCAGGTCGCCGCCGAGGTGGACTTCGACCCGGCGGTCGCCGGCCTCACGCCCCGGCAGGTCCGCCGCATGGACCGGGCCGCCCAGTTCGCCGTGGTCTCCGCCCGGGAAGCGATCGCGGACAGCGGCATCGAGCTGCCGGCCGTCGACCCCGGGCGGGTCGCGGTCTCCCTGGGCAGCGCCGTCGGTTGCACCATGGGCCTGGAGGAGGAGTACGTCACCCTCTCCGACAGCGGCCGCAAGTGGCTCGTCGACCACGAGTACGGCGTGCCCCACCTGTACGGCTACATGGTGCCCTCCACCCTCGCGGTGGAGGTCGCCTGGGAGGCCGGGGCCGAGGGACCGGTCGCCCTGGTCTCCACCGGCTGCACCTCGGGTCTCGACTCCATCGGGCACGCGGTGCAACTGATCGAGGAGGGCACGGCCGACGTCGTCATCGCCGGCGCCACCGACGCCCCGATCTCCCCGATCACCTCGGCCTGCTTCGACGCGATCAAGGCGACCACGCCGAACAACGCCGATCCGGAGCACGCCTCCCGTCCCTTCGACGGGGGCCGCGACGGCTTCGTGCTCGGCGAGGGCTCGTCCGTCATGGTGATCGAGGAGCGCGAGGCCGCGATCGCCCGCGGGGCCCGCATCTACGCCGAGATCGTGGGCTTCGCCGGCCGCAGCAACGCGTACCACATGACCGGTCTGAAGCCCGACGGCCGCGAGATGGCCGAGGCCATCGGCGTCGCGCTCGACCAGGCCCGCCTGGACCCGACCGCCGTCGACTACATCAACGCGCACGGCTCCGGCACCAAGCAGAACGACCGCCACGAGACGGCCGCGTTCAAACGCAGCCTGGGAGAGCACGCGTACGACATCCCGGTCAGCTCGATCAAGTCCATGGTCGGCCACTCGCTCGGCGCGATCGGCTCCATCGAGGTCGCGGCCTGCGCCCTCGCTCTCGACCGGCAGGTCGTGCCGCCGACGGCCAACCTGAAGACCAAGGACCCGCTCTGCGACCTGGACTACGTGCCGATCACCGCGCGGGAGCACGCCATGGACGTGGTTCTCACGGTCGGCAGCGGCTTCGGCGGCTTCCAGAGCGCGATGGTCCTCGCGCGACCCGGCACCGCCGCGGCCGCCGCGGGACGGGGGGAGTGACCATGAGCACCTCGACCGCGCCCGTCATCACGGGCCTCGGCATCTACGCGCCCACCGGCATCGGCATCGAGGACCACTGGGCCTCGGTGCTGGCCGGCAAGTCGGGCATCGGGCGCATCGCCCGCTTCGACCCGACCCCCTACCCGGTGCGCCACGCCGGGCAGGTACCGGGCTTCGAGGCCGGCCAGCAGGTCCCGGGCCGGCTGATCGTCCAGACCGACCACTGGACGCACTTGGCGCTGGCCGCCGGCGAGGCCGCCCTCGCCGACTCCGGCGTCGACCTCACCGCCGTACCCGAGTACGAGATGGCCGTCGTGACCTCATCGTCCTCCGGCGGCACCGAGTTCGGTCAGAAGGAGATGACCGCGCTCTACCAGAACGACCCGAGCTGGGTGGGCGCCTACCAGTCCATCGCCTGGTTCTACGCGGCCACCACCGGTCAGCTCTCCATCCGGCACAAGATGCGCGGCCCGTGCGGGGTGTTGGCCTGCGAGCAGGCCGGCGGCCTCGATGCCATCGGGCAGGCCCGCCGCCTGGTGCGGCGCGGCTCCCGGCTCGTGGTCACCGGCGGTACCGACGCCTCGCTGTGCCCGTACGGCCTGACGGCCCAGCTCAGCACCGGCCGGCTGTCCACCGTCCAGGACCCGGAGCGGGCGTATCTGCCCTTCACCACCGAGGCTGCGGGCTACCTGCCTGGCGAAGGCGGGGCGATCCTCGTTCTGGAGAGCGCCGAGGCTGCCGCCGAGCGCGGCATAGGCACCGGCTACGGGCGGGTCCTCGGCTACGCCGCGGGCTTCGACCCGGCGCCCGAGTCCGGCCGGCCGCGCGCCCTGCGCCGCACCGCCGAACAGGCGATCGCCGACGCCGGGCTCACCCCCGCCGACATCGACGTCGTCTTCGCCGACGCCGCCGGAGTGGCGGCCGACGACCGCGACGAGGCGGCGGCCGTCACCGCCGTCTTCGGCCCGAACGGCGTCCCGGTCACCGCACCGAAGACGCTCACCGGCCGGCTGTACGGCGGCGGCGCGCCACTTGACGTGGCCACCGCACTGCTCGCGCTGCGCGAGGGTGTCATCCCGCACACCCCGCACGTTCAGGCGCTCGCCCCGGGCCTGGACATCGACCTGGTCACCGCGGCCCCACGGGAGCTGTCGCTGTCGCACGCGCTGGTCCTGGCGCGCGGCCACGGCGGTTTCACCTCGGCCCTGGTGCTCGGCCGCTGATCCCTGCTGCGACGACCTGCGGACGTCGTCCGGACGCCCCGCAGACGACCTACGGAGTTCCCATGGCTGGACACACCGACAACCACATCGTCATCGACGCCCCCATGGACGTGGTCTGGGAGATCACCAACGACGTCCCCAACTGGCCTGACCTCTTCAGCGAGTACGCCTCCGCCGAGGTGCTCGAGCGCGACGGCGACACGATCGTCTTCCGCCTCACCATGCATCCGGACGAGGACGGCAACGTCTGGAGCTGGGTCTCCAAGCGGACCGGCGACCCGGCCACCCGCACAGTGCGCGCCGAGCGCGTGGAGACCGGCCCCTTCGAGTACATGAACATCTTCTGGGAGTACACCGAGGAACCCGGCGGCGGCGTGCGCATGCGCTGGGTCCAGGACTTCCACATGAAGCCGCAGGCCCCGGCCACCGACGGGGCGATGACCGAGCACCTGAACGTCAACACCAAGGTGCAGATGAATCTCATCAAGGAGCGGGTCGAGGCCGTGGCCCGGGCCGGCGCCCGCTGAGGAGCCACCCGTGCTGAATCTTCTCGCCCCCCTCCTGCTGCTGCTCAACGGCCTCGCTGCCGGAGTCCTGTTCGGTACCCAGCTCGGCGGCTTCCCCTATCTCGCCTCGCTGCCCACCGACCGCTACGTGCACGCCCACGCGTTCTTCGGGCAGCGCTACGACCCGGCGATGCCGATCTGCCTGGTCGGCACCTTCGTCCTGGACGTCGTGCTCGCGATCGGGGCCGCCGACACGGCGGCGCGGACCCTGTTCGCCGTGGCGGGTGTGCTCGCCGCGGCCACCGCGGGGATCTCGCTCACCAAGAACGCCCCGGTCAACCGGTGGATGCGGACCATCGACCCGGAGAACCTGCCGGAGGACTTCCAGGACCCGCGCGGCTCGTGGGGCGCCTGGAACCGCCGCCGCAGCCTGCTCACGATCGTGGCGCTCGTCGCCAACTGCGCCGCGCTCGGCTTCCTGCTCTGACCGCTCGACCGCTCCGATCGCTCCGACCTTCCCACTGCTGTCAACGGAGGAACACCCATGGATCTCGGCCTCAAGGGCAAGAAGGCCCTCGTCACCGGCGGCACCCGCGGTGTCGGCCGGGGCGTCGTCCTGGCGCTCGCCCGCGCCGGCGTCGACGTCGTCACCTGCTACCAGCGCGACAGCGAGTTCGTCGCCTCCCTCGAGCACGAGTTGAAGGAGATCGGCGGCGACCACCACGTGCTGCGCGCCGACCTGTCCAAGCCCGAGGAGATCGCGAGCCTGCTCACCCGGGTGCGCGAGCTGCACGGCGACCGGCTCGACCTGCTCGTCAACAACGCCGGCGCGATCAGCCACATCCCGTACGCGGAGCTCCCGCTGGAGGAGTGGCAGCGCATCTTCGACACCAACGTCACCGGCGCCCACCTCGTCGTCCAGCACGCGCTGCCGCTGCTCGGCGAGGGCTCCTCGGTGGTGTCGATCGGCTCCCGCGCCGTCGAGGCCGGCATACCGCTGCGCGCCCACTACACCGCCACCAAGGCCGCCATCGCCGGCCTGAACCGCTCCCTGGCCAAGGAGTTCGGCCCGCAGGGCATTCGCTTCAACATCCTCGCGCTCGGTGTCATAGAGACCGAGAACTTCCACAACATGCCCGAGGAACAGCAGAAGCTGATGGCCGAGCGCTACGGCGCCAAGACCGCCCTCGGCCGGCTGGGCACCCCGGACGAGGTGGCCGGCGCGGTGCTGTGGCTGGCCAGCGACCTCTCCCGCTACGTCACCGGCAACACCATCGGCGTCGACGGGGGGATCTCCTGATGAGCTTCCGCGTGATGCTCCGCATGGAGATCGAGCCCGGCAAGGAGGCCGACTTCGAGAAGGCCTGGCTGGCGGGCACCGAGGCGGTCACCGGCCACCCCGCCAACCTGGGCCAGTCGCTGTCCCGCGAGGCGGGCGAGGGCCCCGGCAGCACGTACGTCATCGTCAGCGACTGGGTGGACGAGCCGCGGTTCCGGGCGTTCGAGGACAGCCCGGCGCACCTGGAGCACCGGGCCACCCTGCACCCGTTCCGCAAAGGCGGCACCTTCCACGTCATGGAGGTGCTGCACGGCATCGAGGGCAGGGCGGCCACCGATGCCCGGTGAGACCGGGGGCCAGGTCCGGGTCGTGGTCTACCAGGCCGCGTACGACGACGAGCAGCTCGCCCAGGTCCGCGCGGCGTACCACCGGGTGAGCGAGCGTCTGGCGGGGGTGCCCGGGATGCTCGGCAACGAGCTGCTGCGCAGCCCCGCCGACCCGACCGCGCTCGCCGTGATGAGCCGCTGGGAGTCCATGCAGGCCTTCCTGGCGTGGGAGGCGGGCGCCGACCACCGCCAGGACACCGCCCCCCTGCGGCCCTTCCGTGACACCCGTACCGGTGTCCCCTTCGCCGTCTACGAAGTGGACGCCGCGTACTGAGCGCACTGCGGGCACCGCCTGTGTGTCCTGGCACCCCGGCGCCCTCACGTCCCGAGACCATCCGCCCAGTGAACGGAAGAGAAGAGAACTCACCATGGCACAGCGTCAGTTGGCGTTCATCGGCCTCGGCAGCATGGGCGGCGGCATGGCCCATCGGCTGCTGGAGACCGGCTACACGCTGACCGTCTTCAACCGGACCGCGCGCAAGGCCGCCCCGCTCGTCGAGGCGGGCGCCACGCTCGCCGATGCCCCCGAGCGCGCGGCGGAGGGCCACCACGTGGTACTGCTCAGCCTCAGCGACGAGAACGCCGTCGAGGAGATTCTGTTCGACCGGGTGGTGCCGGTGCTCGCGCCCGGCAGCGTCATCGTGGACACCTCCACCGTGTCCCCGGGCTTCGCCCGCGAGGCGGCCGCCCGCCTCGCGGACAAGGGCCTGCGCCGGGTGGAGGCCTGTGTCGTCGGCAACCCGCTGCAGGCCCGCAAGGGCGAGCTGCGGGTGTTCGTGTCCGGCGCGACCGAGGACCTGGAGGAAGTGCGTCCGGTCCTCGAGGCCATCGGCAGCGAGGTCGTCCACGTGGGCGTCCCCGGGGCCGCGACCAGCCTCAAGCTGATCCTGAACCTTCTGCTCGGCGCCCAGGTCGCGGCCCTCGCCGAGTCCGTCGCGTATGGCACCGCGGCCGGCCTCGACCGCGACCAGCTCATCGGTGTCGTCGCCGCCAGCGGCTTCAGCTCGCTCGTCATGCGCTTCCGCGCCGACCTGATGCTCAAGCGGAGCTACGAGCCGGCCTTCTTCCGCTCCGAGCTGATGGAGAAGGACATCCGGATCGCCCTGGAGGCCGCGGCCGAACAGGGCGCCGCGATGCCCGTCCTCGGCGTTGTCCGCGAGCGGTTCGCCGAGGTCCTCGCGGCCGGCGACGGCGACAAGGACGCGTCCGTGCTCGTTGAACACCAACCGAGGCAAGGAGGGTGACATGGTCCTGAGCACGACCCGGAGCACGCTTCGGAACACCGACGTCCTGGTGGTGGGCGGAGGGCTCGCGGGCCTCTCCACAGCCGTCTTCCTGGCCCAGTCGGGCGTGGACTGCCTGCTGGTGGAGCGGCGACCCGAACTGTCCGGACACCCCCGCGCCCGTGGGGTCCATCCACGGGCGATGGAACTGCTGCGCGCCGCCGGCGTCGAGGACGAGCTGCGTGCGACGCCCTCGGCTCGGAGGCTCGCCGGCAACTCCGGCGTGATCGCGGCCGATTCTCTGGCAGGCCCCGAACTGGGCGTCCTCGACGAGAAGTACGTCATGGACGTGGGCGCAGACATCGGCCTGCTGTCCCCGACCGGCTGGTGTCTGTGCCACCAGGGCGAGCTGGAGGACGTGCTGCGCGGCCGCGCCGAACGCCTCGGCGTCGCCCTGCGGTTCGACACCGAACTGGTCTCCTTCGGCCAGGACGACGACGGGATCACCGCCGAGGTCCGGGACCGGACCACCGGCGCCGAGCGCACCCTCAAGGCCCGCTATCTCGTCGCCGCCGACGGCGCCCACAGCGACATCCGGCACACCCTCGGCATCCCCTTCGGCGGCGAGACTCTCGGGCACTACGTCAACATCCACTTCTCCGCCGACCTCACCGAAGCGCTCGGGGGCCGTCGGTTCCTCATGTGCTACACGGTCAACGACGAGATGCGCGGCGCCCTGATGCCGCTGGACAACGCCTCCGAGTGGCTGCTGCACGTGGCGTACGACCCGGAGGACACAGAGCTCGGGTCGTTCACCGAGGAGCGCTGCACCGCCCTGGTGCGGGCCGCCACCGGGGTGCCGGACCTGGAGCCGGAGTTCCGCTCCGTCTCCCCGTGGGAGGGCGCGGCCCGCACCGCGGGCCGGTTCCGCGACGGGCGGGTGTTCCTGGTCGGGGACGCCGCCCATGTGATGCCGCCCAGCGGCGGCTTCGGCTCCAGCACGGGCATCCAGGACGCGCACAACCTGGCCTGGAAGCTGGCCGCTGTCCTCGACGGCTGGGCGGGGGAGACGCTGCTCGACAGCTACGACGAGGAGCGCCGGCCCATCTGCGAGGCCACCGTCGAACAGGCCGTCCTGCGCAGCCAGGACCGGCCGCGGCTCACCGAGCGACCGGGGGAGCGGCCACCCACTCACCCGGGCATCGTCGAGGACGCCCAGGTATGGCTGTCCTGGCGCTACCGCTCCTCGGCCGTGACCTCCTGGGACGAGGGCGTGCTACCCGGCTACGGCGTCTGGTCCGCCGAGAACGACGGTCGGCCGGGCGGCCGGGCCCCGCACCTGCGGGTGCGCCGGGGCGGCGCCGAACTGTCCGTCCTGGACCTGTTCGGCGACGGACCGGTACTGCTGACCGGGCCCGACAACCGCCCCTGGCAGGAGGCGGCTCGGGTGGTCTCGCACGACCTGGGCGTGCCGCTCGCGGTGTACGGGATCGGCGCAGAGCTCGTCGACGTCGACGACCGCTGGCCGGAGCTGTACGGGGTGACGGCGCAGGGCGCGGTCCTGGTACGGCCGGACGGAGTCGCCGCCTGGCGCTGCGCGGAGGCGCCGATCTTCGCGGAGGACACGCTGCGCGGGGTGTTGGCACGGCTTCTGGGACGGGAAGCGGAGGAGAGGGAACAGTGACCCACAAGGTGATCCTCCGGATGGAGATCCACCCGGAGAAGGCGGCGGACTTCGAGCGGACATGGCAGGAGGTGGGCGAGGCCATCTCCCGGGAGCCGGACAACCTGGGCCAGACGCTGGTGCGGGACACCGAGGAGGAGGGCGTGTACTGGGTCCTCACCGACTGGACGGACGAACCGCGGTTCCGTGCCTTCGAGCTCAGCCCGCAGCATGTGGAACACCGCCGCAGGCTCGGTCCGTACCGCCGGGGCGGCGGGATGAACGTGACGGAGGTGGTCCGCCACATCGACCCCATGGCGGCCGCCTCCTGACACCGGCCGCCCCACCCACGAAGGGCCCCGTACCGCACCGGGCGGTACGGGGCCCTCGGCCGTACCCGGAAGGCGCTGCCGACGACCCGCAACCTGGGCGGTGCCCACCTGCACGGGCCGCGCACCCTGCCCCCGCGACGAGGCACCCCGCACCCCGCCCTCCTGGTGGCCGGTGCCCTTCGCTCGCCCTCCCGGCGGCGAGCCCAGGGCACGACGAGCCCCGGCCACCGATCCGATCGGTGGCCGGGGCGCAGGAGCGGTGCGCTCAGTGGGGCGCCGTCTCCGGCACCGCCGGTTCCCGCGCGGGCTTCTTCGCCGCGGCAGTCTCCGCGGTGCGGCGCGCCGGACGGGGGAGGCCGAACCGGAGCAGTACCAGAGCCACCACGTACATCGTCAGCTGGCAGCCGAGGGCCCAGCCCACGGCCGATGTCGAGCCGACGGTGTCCTGGGCGAGGCCGTAGAACACCGTGCCCACCAGGGCCACTCCGAACGCGTTGCCGACCTGGCCGAACGTGGAGAAGACCCCGCTCGCCGAGCCGATGCCGCCGCGGGACATCGCCGAGAGGGTGATGTTGTACAGCGGCGGGCTCAGCAGACCCATGCCGGCGCCGCAGAGGATGAGGCCGGGCAGGATGTGCAGCGGGCGGAGCGCGATGCCCTGGGCCACCGTCAGCCACAGCAGTACGGCGGTGCCGAGCGTCATCAGCAGGGCGCCCGTCTCGAGCAGGGAGCGCCCGAGCTTGCCCGTGAGCGGCACCGACGCGCCCGAGGCGAATGCCGCGGACAGCGCGAACGGCAGCAGCGTGAAGCCGGTCTCCTTGGCGGTGAAGCCGAGCCCGTCCTGCAGATGGACGACGTACACCAGGAAGAAGGACGCGACCGCGCCCATCACCAGGAAGTTCACCGTCGCGCCGGCCGGGAAGGCCCGCCCCCGGAACAGGTCGGGCGTGAGCAGTGGGGTGCGTCCGGCGCGCTCGGCCCGGCGTTGCAGCGGCGCCAGCCCGGAGAGCACCGCAAGACCCACCAGGGCCAGCGGAAGGAGAAGCCACGGGCGGCCCGTCTCGCGCGCCTCCACCAGCGGCACCAGGAGCAGCAGCAGACCGGCGGTGGCCACGCCCACGCCGGCCAGGTCGAGCCGGGGGGCCCGGGTTGCCCCGCCGGCCCCGCCCCGTTCGGCCGGCAGCCAGCAGGCCGCGAAGACCAGGGCGATCGCCCCGACGGGCAGGTTCACCAGGAACACCGCCCGCCAGCCGAGCCCGAACAGGTCGGCGTGCGCGAGCAGTCCGCCGAGCACCGGCCCGCTGCACGTGGCCAGGGCGATCGTGGCCGCCTGCACCCCGAACGCCGCACCGCGCCGCTTCTCCGGGAACAGCAGGATGATCACCGGTGCGATCTGCGGCGCGAGCAGCGCGGCGGACAGGCCCTGCAGCACCCGCGCGGTGATGAGCACCCCGGTGCCGGGGGCTGCGGCGCACAGCGCCGAGGCGGCCGTGAACGCGACGATGCCCCACAGCACCAGCGGCCGCCGCCCGTAGGCGTCGCCGAGCCGTCCCGCCGTCACGAGCAGCAGCGCGAAGGGCAGACTGTAGCCGGCCAGCAGCCACTGCACGGCCGTGTCGGACGCGCCGAGCCCGTCCTGGATCGACGGCGCGGCGATGCTCACCACGGTCACGTCGAAGGTGTGCAGGAACCCGGCGAGAAGGACCGCGCTCAGCGCCAGCCAGGAGCTGCGCGGCACGGTCGGATGAGTGGTCACGTACGCCTCCTCGAGAGCCACGAACGATGACGTCGGCGGCGACGTCTGCGGCACTGTCCCGGGCGCGCGCGGAGGACGGCTCGAGGATCGTTCGGGGCCGGACCCGCGGCCTGCGGTATCCAGCGGGCCTCAAGCCGGGTGCGTCCGCCGCGCGACCGTGCCACCGGATCCTGCCGGGGACTCTTCAGGCTTTCTTCGGCTTCCTCAGACAGACGTAGACGAGAGGTGACGGTGTGTCCGGGCTCGTTGGCTGGATCGACTTCGATAGGGACATCCGCAGGCATCGGCCGGTGGTGACGGCCATGGCGTCCACCCTGGCGCAGCGCGGGCCGGACGGTGAGGCCGTGTGGACAGGCGAGCACGCCGCGCTCGGCGTACGGCTGCTGCACATCGACGGGGCGGCCGACGAGCAGCCGTACGTGCTGCGAGCCGGCGAGCACGACATCGTCGCCTGTGTGACCGGCTGGCCGACCGGCACCGACGCGGTCCGCGCCGGCCTGGTCGCGGCCGGGGTGCGACTGCCCGCGTCGGCGGGCCCGACGGCCCTGGTGGCGTACGCCTACCGGGAGTGGGGCGCCGACTTCCTGCCGCGCCTCAACGGCGCCTGGGCGGTGGCGATCTGGGACGGCCGGCGCGAGGAGATGGTCCTCGCCCGCGACCACCTTGGCGGCCAGCCGCTGTACTGGACCCGCACGGCCACCGGCATGGTGTTCGGCTCCGAGCGCAAGGTGCTGCTCGCGCATCCCGAGGTCGACCCGGTGGTCGACGCGGCCGGTCTGCGTGAGGCGGTCTCCCAGGCGCTGCCGCACGGCGGCATCTTCTCCGGCTTCGACCGCGTCGGCGCCGCCGAGATCGCCCGCTGGGGCCGCGATGGCACGCTGCGCCGCCACAAGTACTGGGCGATCAGCACTCAACCGCACACCGACGACTACGACACCACCGTCGCCAAGGTCCGCGAGATCCTCGCGCGCAGCGTCGAGGAGAACCTCACCGAGGACCCCTCGCAGCTCCTGGTGATGCTGTCCGGCGGTGCCGACTCCTCCGCCGTGGCCGGCCTCGCGGCCGACTCGCTGGCCCGCTCGCAGCAGGGCAGCCTGCGCGCCTTCACGATCGAGTTCCGCAGCAGCGAGTTCAGGGCCGACGTGATGCGTAGCACCCACGACACCCCCTTCGCGCAGGAGGTCGCCACCCACATCGGCGCCGACCACACCGTGCTCGAGCTGGAGACGGGGGACATCCTCGACCCGATCGTGCGGGTGGGGATGTTGAAGTCCAAGGACTTCCCGACCCGCCAGTACGACATGGACACCGCGCAGTACCTGACGGTGCAGGCCGCCGCGCAGGAGGGCCGGCGGGTGGTGTTCGCCGGCTACGGCGGCGACAAGTACTTCCAGGGCGCCACCTGGTTCACGCACAAGGACCTGGTGGTCTCCGGCACCTTCCCGTGGGTCGCGCTCGCCCAGAAGTTCGGCGCCAAGAACGGCTTCGGTACCGGTCTGTTCAACGCGGAGGCGCTCGCCGCGCTCGACTTCCAGACGTACTACCGCGATGTGTACGACACCGCCGTCGGCGAGGTCGAGTACCTGCCGGAGGAGGACGAGTGGCAGCGGCACATGCGCCGCGTCGCCTACCTCATGAACACCCGCTTCGGCATCGACGCCGGCTCCTACTCGGCGGCGGGCCTCCAGCTTCGCACCCCGATCAACCATCCGGAGCTGGTGCAGTACGCGTACAACATCCCCAACGAGATGCACAACCGGCGCGGCATCGAGAAGGGCATCCTGCGCGCGGCCGTCGCCGACCTGCTGCCCGAGTCCGTGCTCAACCGGCACCGCAGTGCCTCCCCGGTCTCGAACCACCCCGACTACCCGGCCGGGCTGCAGCGGGCGATGAAGGCGGTGCTCGCCGATCCTCAGGCGCCGGTGCGCCAGATCCTGGACGTGAAGGCGGCCACCGCGGTCGTCGCCGGCCTGGAGCGGCTCACCAAGGACCGGATGGCCCGTGCCGACATCGAGCTGATGCTCCAGCTCAACCTGTGGCTGGACCACTACCGGGTGAGGCTGGCCCTGTGACCGGCGGGAGCACCCGCGCGCAGCGGCTCGCCCGCCACATGGACGAGGCGGGCCTCGACGCCCTGGTCGCCACCTCGGCGGAGAACGTCCTGTACCTGACCGGGATCTCCAGCGTCGGCGGCCAGAACCACCCGTACGCGAGCCGCGCCCTGGCGGTGGTGACCCGGCAACGGCCGGACGCCCCGTACTTCGCGAGCTCGCTCGGCGACGTCGACCAGTTCCTGGACGCGACCACCGCCCTCAGCGGGGTCGTCGCGTACGGCACGTTCCACCGGGTGCTGCCCGACGGGCTCGAACTCACCGAGCGCGAGGAGCGGTTCCAGCAGGTCGGTCTCGACGTGGCCACCGCGCCGGACGCCCTGGGCGCCCTGGTGCGGATCCTCACCGAGGCCGGTGTGGCCGGGGCCCGGATCGGCGTGGACGAGAACGCCGCCCCGCTCGGTTTCCTGGAGCGGCTCGGCGCCGCCCTGTCGGACAGCGACCTGCGCCCGGCGGCCGCCGTGCTCCAGCAGGTGCGGAAGGTGAAGAGCGAGGCGGAGGTGCACCGGATCGTCCGGGCCGCCGCCCTCGCCGAGGACGGCGTGAAGGCCGCCCTCGGCATCGCCGCCGAAGGCGTCACCGAGCGGGACATGGTGCGGGAGTTCGAGACCGCCGTGGCCCGCGGCGGCGGCCGCCCCCGGTTCACGCTGATCAAGTTCGGCCGGGACGGCGTGCTCGGGCAGACCCGGCCGACCGACCGGCCGCTGCGCCGGGGCGAGTCCATCTGGTTCGACGCGGGCTGCACCTTCCAGGGCTACTGGTCCGACATCGCCCGCACCGCCAGCTTCGGCCAGCCCTCCGCCCGGCTGTCCGCCGTGTACGCGGCGATGCTGGCCGGCGAGCAGGCCGCCCTGGAGGACGCCAAGCCCGGCATGACCGGCGGCGAGCTGTTCGCCCGCACCGTCGAGGCCGTCCGGGCCGCGGGCGTGCCGCACTACCGGCGGCATCACGTGGGCCACGGCATCGGCGCGGAGATCTACGAACCTGTCCTCATCACGCCCGGGAACCAGGACGTCATCGAGGACGGCACCGTCGTCAACTCCGAGACCCCCTACTACGAGTTCGGTCTGGGCGGCGTCCACGTGGAGGACCCGTTCCTCGTCTCCGCCGACGGCAATCGGCTGCTGACCACGCTGGACCGCTCGCTCATCGTCATCGACTAGGAAGGCCCATGACTCTCTCCCGACGCCGCTTCCTCGGAGCCGTCGGCGCCACGTCCACCGGACTGGTGCTGCCGTTCGCGACCGGCTGCGACTCCGCCGGCGACGGACGGTTCGTCCGGTCCGGGGCCGTGCCGCTGCCGTCACCGTTCAGCCTCGCCTTCAAACGGCCGCCCGTCATCCAGCCGACGTCCTCGGACGCCACGACGGACTACTACGACGTACGGGCCTACGCCACCACGACGCAGATCCTGCCCGGCGTGCAGACCCCGATCTTCGGCTACAACGGGACCTTCCCCGGTCCGACCTTCAACGTCCGCAAGGGCCGCACCGCGGTCGTCCGGACCCGGAACGACCTGTCCGTGCCCATCGTCACCCATCTGCACGGCGGTAAGACGCCGGCGGAGAGCGACGGTTACCCCACCGACTTCATCCTGCCCTCCTCGGGCTGGACGGCGGCCGCGCACCAGCACGGGGCCGGCCAGGCGATGGAGGGCGTCACCGCCCAGGGCAGCCGCGACTACACCTACCCGAACGCCCAGCGGGCGTCCACGCTCTGGTACCACGACCACCGGATGGACTTCACCGGACCGCAGGTCTGGCGTGGTCTGGCCGGTTTCTACCTTGTGCACGACGACGAGGAGGACGCGCTGCCGCTGCCCAAGGGCGACCGCGACGTCCCCGTGATGATCATGGACCGGGCGTTCGACGACGACGGCTCCCTGGCCTACCCGTCCATCGACCCGACCCTGAAGACCACTCCCGGCGTCACCGGCGACGCGCACAACGGTATGACCGGCGACGTCCTCCTGGTCAACGGCGTGCCGTGGCCCCGGTTCGACGTGCAGGGCGCCCGCTACCGGCTGCGGCTGCTCAACGCCTCCAACTCCCGCCGCTACCGGATCCGGCTCGACCCCGAGCCGGCCTCGGGCAGCCCGCTCGTCCTGATCGGGAGCGACGGCGGCCTGCTCGACAAACCGAAGGTCATGAACTCGATCTACATGGTGCCGGGAGAACGCTTCGACGTGGTCGTCGACTTCAGCGCGTACGCTCCCGGTACGAAGGTCACCATGACGAACAGCCTGGGCTCCGGCTCGACCGACCAGGTCATGCAGTTCGTCGTCGGCGCCAAGGCGGCCGACGACACCAGCGTGCCGGCCACCCTCTCCACGATCGACCGGCTCGACCCGGCCAAGGCCGTGCGCACCCGCTCCTTCACCCTGGCCCGGAGCCAGGAGAGCGGCCACTACGTCTACAAGATCAACGGCTATCCGTTCAGCACGGACCGTAGTTGGGCGGACGTCAGGCGGGGCGACATCGAGATCTGGGAGTTCACCTCCACCACGCACCACCCGATCCACCTCCACCTGTCGCCCTTCCAGGTGTACAAGCGTGGCGGCTCCACCACCCTCGAGCCCGAGGACGTCGGCTGGAAGGACACGGCGCGGCTGGCACCCAACGAGAAGCTCAGTGTCCTGGTCCGGTTCAGCGACTACACCGGCAAGTTCGTCTTCCACTGCCACAACCTCGAGCACGAGGACATGGCGATGATGGCCAACTTCAATGTGACCTGAGCGATATGCCGGGCCATCGGCACATAGGCACATAGGGAAGTAAGGGCCGCCGCTCCCCGAGGGGAACGGCGGCCCTTTCCGAGTACGCGACGGCGCAGCCGTTCGTCAATCCCTCGCCAGGGTACGGCGCAGGGCCTTCTCCAGCGCGCCGGCCGGGTCTGCCGGAGTCCCCCCCGACCGCCAGGCGACGAAGCCGTCGGGGCGTACCAGGGCCGCGCCGTCGGCCCGCACCCCGTACCGCTGGTGCCAGCCCCGCTCCGAACGGTCGGTCAGCTCCGCGCCGAATCCGGCCGTCACGAGCCGTACGCCGGTCAGCCGGGCGGCCTCCTCGGCGGCCCCGCGCCAGGCCGGGGCGCTGTCGTCGAACAGCAGCACCGGCGCCGTGCCGAACACGTCGAGCAGCGAGCCGGTCCGCTGCCCGCCGTCCGCGCGCAGCACCACCGGTACGTGCGGGGCACGCGTGCCCGGCTCGCCCGAGAGCCGCTCGTGGTCCCGGAACCGAGGCAGCTGTGCGCCGGGCTCCGCCGCCGTCGGGTAGGCGTGCCCGAGCATCACCGTCAGCACGTCGAGGGTGGCCCGGCGCTGCTCCTCGTCGGCCCTCCCGGAGCGCACCAGGAGCCGCAGTTGGGCCTGCTCCACGGTCGCCTCGGCGACCGGCCTGCGCTCCGCGTCGTACGAGTCCAGCAGCCCCTCGCCGGCCTCCCCGCGCAGCACCGCGGCCAGCTTCCACGCCAGGTTGTGCGCGTCGTGGATGCCGGTGTTGGCGCCGTAACCGCCGATCGGCGGGATGACGTGGGCGGCGTCGCCGATCAGGAACACCGACCCGTCCCGGAACCGCTCCGCGGTCAGCGCGGCCAGCTCCCACGGCAGCACGCCGATGATCTCCACCTCGGCCTGCCGGTCGCCGATCGCCGAACGCACCAGGCGTACACAGCGCTCGGTGGTGAAGTCCTCCACCTGCTCGCCCCGTTCGGGGCGGTACTGGATGATCAGCGTGCCGCGCCCCAGCGAGTCGTCGTGGCCGAGCACCGCGCCGCTCAGCTCGTCGTTCTCGATCTGGCAGATGGAGAACCGGCGGCCGGCCAGCGGACCTTCGAGATCCGCGCGGAACAGGATGCTCACCTGATGCTGGAGCGTGCCCCGCCCCTTGCGGGCGATACCCAGCGTCTCGCGCACCGGGCTGCGCCCGCCGTCCGCGGCCACCAGCCAGCGGGCCCGCAGCCGCCGCTCCTCGCCGCTCGTGCGGTCCTTGACCGTGGCGACGACCGGGCCGTCCGGCCCCTGCGGCCGATCGAACGAGGTCAGCTCGGTGGCGAACGCCAGCTCGGCGCCTGCTCGGGCGGCCGCATCGCGGACGATCGGCTCCATACGGTCCTGGCCGAGCGAGATCTGCCGGGACGGCGTCAGCGCGCTCAGGTCGTCCGGCTCGGGAAGCATGGCGGCCTTCAGCTCGCGACCGGCCAGCGACTCGACGGTCGCCTGCCGCCGGTGGTCCGCGTAGCCCGCGGCCGCCTGCAGCACCTGCTCCTCCGTCCCGACGGAGCGCAGCAGCTCCAGGGTGCGCGGGTACCAGCCCCACGCCCGGGGGTGGATCGACGTCGAGGCGTGCCGTTCCACCACCACGCACCGCACACCGTGGTGCCGCAGGAACAGCGCGCAGCTCAAGCCGGTGATCCCGCCGCCGACGATCAGCACGTCGGTGACCTCGGCCGCCTCCGTCGACGTGTGAAGTTCCTCGGGTTCGATGCCCACAGCCACAACTCCCTTCCAGTGCGGATGGCCGGACCCGTGTCGCACGGATCCCGTCCGCGCCGCGACGTCGGCATCGTCCCTACGGCCGCTGGAGACGCCGTCCAGGGAAACTTGAGGTGCCACGGCCAGCCTGTGACTCCACCGTCGAGAGGAGTCCACCGCCGTGTCCGGTATCGCAGGATGGATCGATCACGAAAGGGATCTGCAGCGTGAGCGTCCGACGCTGCGGGCCATGACCGCCGCCCTCGCCCAGCGCGGGCCCGACGGGGAGCGGCTCTGGGTCACCGAGCATGCCGCCCTCGGCACCCGCTGGTCCGACGCGGACGGCACCGGCAACCCCGAGCAGCCGTGGGTGCTCCAGGACGCCGGGCGCACGGTGCTCGCGGCCGCGGTCACCGGCGTGTTGTACGACACCGAGGAGCTGCGCGGCTCCCTCGGTCTCACCGGCCCCGTCACCCAAGCCGAACTCGTCGGCCGCGCATGGCTGCGCTGGGGCGAGAAGTTCGCCGAGCACCTCGACGGCGCCTTCGCCGTCGCCATCTGGTCCGAGCACGACCGCGAGCTGGTCCTGGTCCGTGACCGGCTGGGCAACCAGCCGCTCTACTACTACCCGCTGGCCTCGGGCGTGCTGTTCGGTTCCGAGCGCAAGGCGATCCTCGCCCACCCCGCCGTCGAGCCGGTCATCGACGCCGACGGCCTGCGTGAACTGTTCTCGTACGCCGGCACCTCCGGCCACGGCATCCTCAAGGGCTTCCACCAGGTGCCCCCGGGCCATGTGCTGCGCTTCACCGGCACCGGCGGCCGCTCGGCGTACCGCTACTGGCAACTGACCGCCGAGGAGCACACCGACGACCAGGCCGCCACCATCGCCCGGGTCCGCGAGCTGCTCGGCGCGTCCGTCCGCCGCACACTGGGCACCGGCGCCGTCCCCGGCATCCTGCTGTCCGGCGGCATCGACTCCAGTGCCGTCACCGCCCTCGCCCACCAGGCGCTCGCCGACCGCGGCGGCGACCCGGTGCGCACCTTCACCGTCTCCTTCGGCGACGCCGAGGAGTTCAAGCAGGACGAGATCTGGGGCAGCCCCGACGCGCCCTTCGTGCAGTCCGTCGTCCGGCACCTGGGCACCGAGCACACCGACCTGGTCCTGGACACCGCCGACATCATCGACCCGGCGGTGCGCGCCGCGGTGCTGCGGGCCAAGGACGTGCCGAGCCCGCTCGGCAACATGAACACCTCCCTGTACCTGCTGTGCGGGGCGGTGCGCGAGCACGTCGGCTCCGTCCTGCTGGGCGAGATCGCGGACGCCGTCTTCGGAGGCTTCGCCTGGATACACAACAAGGAGCTCGTCGAGGCCCCCACCCTGCCCTGGGTGGCCATGGCCCGCTTCGGCGGCGGCAAGCACGGCCTCGGTGGCGACCTGCTCGCCCCCGACCTGCTCGGCAAGCTCGACCTGAACAGCTACTGCGCCGACGCCTACGCCACCAGCATGGCCGAGGTGCCCCGTCTGGACGGCGAGACCGGCCAGACCCTGCGCATGCGCGAGATCACCTACTTCCACCTCACCCGCTGGCTGGAGACCCTGCTCAGCCACGACGAGTCACTCGGCTCCGCCGTCGGTCTCGGCACCCGCATGCCGTACTGCGACTGGCGCCTGGTCAACTACGCATACAACGTTCCGTGGGCGCTCAAGAGCTTCGACGGCCACGAGAAGTCCCTGCTGCGCGCCGCCGTCGCCGACCTGCTCCCGGACGACGTCGTCAACCGCGCCAAGAGCCCCTACCCGGTCACCCAGGACCCCGCCTACGGCCGCGCCCTGTGCGACCGCATGGAGGCCCTGCTCGCCGACCCCACCGCCCCGGCCGCCGCCCTCGCGGACACCGCCGGCGTCCGCGCGCTCATCGACGACCCGTCCGTCCTGGACTCCGGCATGCGTGCCTGGGTCGCCCGCGCCAACGTGGAGATGCTGCTCGGCCTGAACGACTGGCTGCGCCGCTACGGCGTGAAGGTGGAGCTGTGACCGCCCCGGGCACGCCCGGCCGGCGCCGGGCCGCCGTCCTCGGCCGGGACGCCGGTCCCGTCGGACGCGCCGTCCGCATCGCCGCGGGCGCCGCCGCGCTCACCCAGATCGTCACCACCAAGGCGGCCGGCCACGACGGCGACGAACTCCTCGCCGCGGCAGGAACGTTCATCCTGCTGGCCGTCGGCTACACCGCCCTGCTCGCGCTGCTGCGACCGCTGCTCGGCCGCGGCGCCAGAAGCGGCCTGTCCGGATGGCCCGGCGGCGCCCTGCTCCTGCTGCCGATGCTGCTCTACCCGATGGGCGTACTGCCCGCCGGACCGGCCATCGGCGTCGCCCTGTACACCGAGTCCTCGGTGCTCCTCTCCGGACTCATCGGCTACGGCGGACTCGAACTGGTCGCTCTCCCAGCGGTGATACTTCGTCAGCGGCCTTTGTTGTACAGCCCGTTCAACGCGATCGACCTCGCCGAGCGCGGTATGCACGGGCGGCTGCACCGCGTCCCCGAACGCTGGGGCGGCGTGCTCGCCGTGATCGGCCTCGCCTGGTGCTGGGTGGTGCCCGCGCTCGCCGCGATCCGCGGCGGCTTCGGTGACGCCGTCGACCCGCTGCGCGCCCTCGACCCGGCCGCCGCCGGCGCGCTCCTCGTCGCCGCCGTCCTGCTCGCCGTGCCGGCCCCTGGACCGACGCGGATGCGCCGGCTGCGGGCTGCGGCCTTCGCGCTGCTCGGCCTCGGCGCGCTGGTGGGAGCGGTGCCCGACGTACTGTGGCCGGTGATCATCCTGACCGGTCTGGTGACCGGAGCCGTACGGGCGGCCGCCCGTCGTGGCGAGGGCGTCAAGGTGCCCGCCACCCTGGCCCGTCCGCACGTCGAGACGCCCTCCACCACCCGTTGAGACCGTCTGCGGAGCATTCCCCCATGGCTGAAACCATCGCTGAAAGAACACCGGCCGGTCCGGCGGCGACCGCTGACGGCGGCCGTCGCGCCCTTCTCGCGAACTGGGCGCCGCAGTTCCGGCTCCGGCTGACCACCCCTCGGCTCGAGCTGCGCGTGCCCGACGAGAGCGACCTGCTCGCCCTCGCCGAACTCGTCGCCGAGCAGGGCATCCACGCCCCCGGTGCCGCGCCCTTCCAGGGCGGCTGGAGCGACGCCCAGCCGCCGGTGGTGGCGGGCCGGGTCCTGCAGTACCTGTGGAAGGGGCTCGCGCTCAGCCGCCCCGACTACTGGAACCTCGGCCTCGCCGTCTTCCTGGACGGCCGTCCCGTCGGCGTCCAGGGCCTGCAGGCCCGGACCTTCCCGAAGCTCGGGGAGGTCGCCACCGAGAGTTGGCTCGCCCTCGGCCACCAGGGCCAGGGCATCGGCACCGAGATGCGGGCCGCCGCGCTCCACCTCGCCTTCGCGGGGCTCGGCGCCCGGTACGCCACCTCCACCGTGTTCGAGGACGGCGCCGCCGCCCTCGCGGTCAACAAGAAGCTCGGCTACCAGCCCGACGGCATCGAGACCCAGCTCCGCAAGGGCGAGTCGGCGGCGCTCACCCGCTGGCGCATGACCCGCGCCCAGTGGGACCTGAGTCCCGCCGCCGAGGTGCCGGTCACCGTGCACGAACTCGACGGCTGCCGCGGTCTGTTCGGCGCCCGTCCCCAGAACACCCCCTCTGCTCGACAGGAGCCGTCGTGATCTACGACTCCATCACCGACTGCGTGGGCGGCACCCCGCTGGTGCGGCTCGGCCGTCTCTTCCCCCAGCCCGGCATCGAGGTCCTCGCCAAGCTCGAGATGCTCAATCCCGGCGGCAGCGTCAAGGACCGCTCCGCGCGCTACATCGTGGAACGCGGCATCAAGGACGGCATGATCCGTCCCGGCACCCACATCGTCGAGAGCACCTCCGGCAACTTCGGAATCGCCCTCGCCATGGTGGCCGTCCGCCACGGACTGCGGTTCACCGCTGTCGTCGACCCCAACACCTCCCGCACCAACCTGCGCATCCTGCGCCAGTACGGGGCCGGCATCGAGATGGTTCGCGACCTCGACTCCGCGGGCGGCTATCTGCACACCCGGCTCGCCCGGGTGCAGGACCTGCTGGCCGAGGACCCGGATGCCATCTGGATCAACCAGTACGCCAACCGGCTCAACTGGGAGACCCACGCGGTCACCACCGCCCGCGAGGTCATCGCGGACTGCCCGGAACCCGTGGACGTCCTGGTGGCCGCCGTCAGCACCACCGGCACCCTGCACGGGCTCGCCCGCGGCCTGCGCCGCGAGTGGCCCGGTCTGAAGGTGGTCGCCGTCGACGCCGTCGGCTCGGTCATCTTCGGTACGCCGCCGGGCCCGCGCATGCTGCCCGGCGTCGGCTCCAGCCGGGTGCCCGAACTGCTCACCCCTGCGGAGATCGACCGCGTGGTGCACATCGACGACGCCGCCGCCATCCGCGGCTGCCATCGGCTGCTGCGCCAGGAGGCGATCTTCGCCGGCGGTTCCTCGGGCACGGTGGTGGCCGCCGTGGAGGAGCTGCTGCCCGAACTCCCGCGTCCCAGCCGGGTCCTGACCCTGCTGGCCGACCGGGGTGAGCGCTACCTCGACCTCGTGTACACCGACGAGATGGCCATCGAGCACGGCGAACTCGCCTACTCCAGCCGTCCCTGAGCCGCCCCACACACCACCCGGCAGGGCCGCGGACGTCCCGGCGGGAGGGACGCCGGCGGCCCGGGTGGCGCCCGGCGGCGGACCCGTGACGACGGAGGCGCACCGCCCCATACCACGGCGCACCACTCCGTACCACCACGCTCCACCACACATCGACCGCGCCTCCACCACGGTTCGAGCGGCACACGACTGCCCCCGGCTGGAATGAGGAGGCCGTCCATCCACCTGCGAACGACGCAGGACATCACATGACACCGGCTGATCAGCCGACCGAGGGGAACCAACGTGGACGACGTGCTCGTACTCGCACGGCTCCAGTTCGCGATCACCGCCATCGCGCACTACCTGTTCGTCGCCCTGACCCTGGGGCTCGTCACCTACCTGGTGGTGATGCAGACGCGCTGGGCCGTCACCGGCAAGGAACTCCACCGTCGGCAGACCCGCTACTGGGGCCAGCTCTATGTCATCAACTACGCCTTGGGTATCGGCACCGGCATCGTGATGGAGTTCCAGTTCGGCCTGGTCTGGGGCGGCCTGACGCACTACACCGGCAACATCTTCGGCGCCCCGCTGGCCATCGAGACCCTGGTCGCCTTCTTCGCCGAGTCCACCCTCCTCGGCCTGTGGATCTTCGGCTGGAACCGGATGGGCCGGGTGCTGCACACCGTCCTGCTGTGGCTGGTGGCGCTCACCGCGTACGCCTCGGTCTTCTTCGTCCTGACCGCCAACGGATTCCTCAACCACCCGGTGGGCTACGAGATCAAGGGCGGCGAGGCCCACCTCACCGACTTCGCGGCCCTGCTCACCAACACCAACGCCCTCTCGGCGGCCTCGCACATCCTGTCCGCCTCGCTGGTCACCGGATCCTTCTTCGTCATCGCGGTCAGCGCCTGGCACCTGCGCAAGCGCACCGGCCACGAGGAGTTCTTCTGGTCCTCGATGAAGCTGGCGCTGCCGCTCACACCGGCGTTCGTCCTGCTGACGGCCTCGGTCGGCGGCTGGCAGATCGGCTACTCGGTGAAGCAGACCCCCACCAAGTACGGGCAGCGCTCGGACCGGGCGCAGGCCATGGTGGAGGCCTTCACACACAAGTTCGGCCCCGACAACTACTTCCCGCCGGGGCTCAGCCAGACTGCCGAGTTCGTGATGATCATCCCGGCGCTGTTCATGATGCTGATCACGGTCCTCTGCGCGCTCTTCATGATCAAACGCAACCTGATCCGCCGCAAGGTGCTGCTGTGGCTGCTCACCGCGGCGCTCTTCCTGCCCTACCTCTCCAACGTCTGCGGCTGGGTCTTCCGCGAGGTCGGCCGCCAGCCCTGGGCGGTGTACGGCGTGCTGAAGACCGAGGACGCGATCACCCCGGGCCTCGGCTACGGCACCGTGCTGACCTCCCTGGTCGTCTTCGGCACCCTCGTCGCCGCCCTGCTCCTGGTGGACTGGGCCCTGCTGTTCCGCTTCGCCCGGCGCGGCCCCGACGCCGCCCAACTCGGCAGGGAGCCCGGCGAGGACGGCGACGAGCCCCCCGTCGTCGCGGGCCCGCGACGCGCGCCCGACCCCGCACCATCCGCCCCCACCTTCTGACGGTCCTTAAGGACCTGTCCGCCGGCCGCTGACGAGACGGCCTCCGACGACAGCGCCGAACGCACTGGGAGTTCATCGTGTGGCACAACATCTGGTACGCGCTGCTGGGGCTGCTCCTGGCCGGCTACCTCGCCCTGGACGGCATCACCCTCGGCACCGGCATCATCGGCCGCCGGCTCGCCCGTGACGACGCCGAACGGCACATCGTCGCCGCGGCCACCGGGCCGTTCTTCCTCGGCAACGAGGTCTGGCTGGTCGCCGCGGCCGGTGTCACCCTCGGCGGCTTCCCCGGCCTGGAGTCGAGCGTCATCAGCGGGATGTACCCGGTCATCGTGTTCGCCGTCGCGGCCATGCTGGTGCGGGAGGCCGCGATGCAGTTCCGCCGCAGGGTGCCCGGCGCGCGCTGGCAGCGCCGCTGGGACACCGCCGTCCAGCTCGCCTGCCTCGTGCTCGCCCTGATGTGGGGCACGCTCGGCGGCGCCCTGCTCGGCGCGGTGCCCGTGAAGGGCGGCCACCTCCACGTCGACCCGGGCGTGCTGCTGCGCCCCACGCCGATCCTGTCGGCGCTCACCGCCGTCGCCGTCTTCGCCCTGCACGCCACCGTGTTCCTCGCGGCGCGCACCGAGGGCGGCGTCGCCGTCCGGGCCGCGGCCACCGCCCGCCGCCTCGCGCCCGTCGGGGCCGGACTCGCCGTGCTCACCGCCGTGGCCGCCGTCGCCGACGGCACCACCCGCGACGGTCTGCTCAACCCGCTGCCCGCGGCCCTGCTCCTCCTCGCTGCCGTGGCTGCCCTGTTCATCGCCCCGCACCTGGTGGCCACCGCCCACCGGCTGGCCCCCGTCGTCAGCGGCTTCGCCGCCCTGACCCCGGTCCTGATCATCGGCGCGGCCCACTTCCCGCAGGCCGTCGTCAGCAGCGTCGGCGCCCACGAGAACCTCTCGGTCACCGAAGCCGCCGCCGACCCGGCCACCCTCAGTGTCGTCGGTCCCGTGGTCCTCCTGGTCCTCCCGGTGCTGCTCGCCTTCCAGGCCATGCAGTGGTGGCGCCACCGCGCCAAGACCGACGGCCGCTCGCCGGCGTACTTCTGATGGCCGGTCGAGGCGGCAGGAATCCGGCCGGGGCCGGGACGACCGCCGCCGTCACGGGCCGGGCCGCCGATCGGGCGGTCCGGCAGCGGCTGCTCGGGCTCACGCCGCGGGCCCGGAGCGCCGGGGTCGTCGTGGCCTGCGCGGTGCTGCTCGGCGCGGCCGGCACTGTCGGGCAGGCCCTGGCGCTCGCCCGGCTGCTCGGGGAGGCGTTCAGCGGTCGCATGCCGGCCGTCGCCACGGCGGCCTGGGTCGTCGTGGCGGTCGGGGCGCGCGGGATCGCCGGATGGGCGCAGGCCGCCGCCGCCCAGCGGGCCGCGTCCGAGACCAAACTGGCTCTCCGCACCGGCCTGCTCCGGGCCGCCGCGCGGCGCACCGCGTACGACGCGGAGGACCGCCGGGCGGGTGAGGTCAGCACCCTGCTCACCCGCGGCCTGGACGCCCTCGACCCATACCTCGTCGGCTATGTGCCGCAGCTTCTGGTGGCTGCGGTGGTGCCGTTCGCGGTCCTCGCCACCATGCTCGCGTACGACCTGCTCAGCGCCGTGATCCTGCTGATCACCGTGCCGCTCGTGCCCGTCTTCGGCGCTCTGGTCGGACTGCACACCCGGGACGCCACCGCCCGCCGCTGGGCCGCCCTCGCCGCACTCGGCGGGCACTTCCTCGACGCCCTGCGCGGCCTGCCGACCCTCCGCACCTTCGGCCGCGCCGAGGCCCAGGAGCGGATCGTCGCCGAGGTCGCGGACGTCCACCGCCGGGCCACCCTGCGCACCCTGCGGATCACCTTCCTGTCCACGCTCGTCCTCGACACCGTGGCCACCCTGTCGCTCGCCCTGGTCGCCGTACCCGTCGGCCTGCGTCTGCTCGGCGGCTCCCTCGATCTGACCACCGCGCTGACGGTGCTGCTGCTGGCCCCGGAGGCGTACCTGCCGCTGCGCGCGCTCGGCAGCCGCTTCCACGCCGGTACGGAGGGACTGGCCACGGCACGCGAGGCGTTCACGCTCCTCGGCGAGCCGCCCACGACCGTCGCCGACCCTGAATCGCGGCACGCGCCCGAACCCGCCCGCCCCCCGCGCATCCGCTTCGAGGACGTCACCGTACGGCTGCCCGGCCGCGACCGGCCCGTACTGAACGGGGTCTCGTTCACCGTCGAACCGGGGGAGCGGATCGCCCTGACCGGCCCCAGCGGCGCGGGCAAGTCCACGCTGCTCGCGCTGCTCCTCGGGCTCGTACGGCCCGAGGAGGGCCGCATCCTGGTCGGCGACCGCGATCTCGGCTCGCTCGACCAGGACGCCTGGCGACGGCACATCGGCTGGGTCCCGCAGCGACCACACCTCTTCGACCGCAGTGTCGCCGACAACATCCGGCTCGGCGCGCCGGACGCCACCGACGACGAGGTCGCCCGCGCCGCCCGCGCCGCCGCCGCCCACGGCTTCGTCGCCGCCCTGCCCGACGGCTACGGCACCCGGCTCGGCGCCCGCGGCACCGGCCTGTCCGCGGGCCAGCGTCGCCGGATCGCGCTGGCCCGCGCCTTCCTGCGCGACGCGCCCCTCGTCCTGCTCGACGAGCCGACCGCCGGTCTCGACGGCGACAGCGAGGCGGCAGTCCTGGCGGCGAGCGAACGCCTGATGACCGGCCGGACCGTCCTGGTCGTCGCCCACCGGGCGCGCCTGCTGCACGGCGCCGACCGGCTCCTGGAGGTGCGCGACGGGCGCGTACGGGAGATCGAGCTCGCGCCCGGCACGGACCTGCGGCCGGGGGTATGGGGGAACGAAGCGGAGGCCGTGCGGTGAAGGAGCTGTTCTCCGTGCTGCGGGCGGCCGGCCCGGTGCGGCGGCTGCTGCCCGCGGCCTGCCTGGCGCTCGCCGCCGACCTGGCCGGCGTGGCGCTGATGACTTTGGCCGCCTGGCTCATCGCGCGGGCCGCCGAACACCCCCCGATGGGCGCGCTGTCCGTGGCCATCGTCGCGGTCCGGGCCCTCGCCGTCACCCGCGGCCTGTTCCGGTACGGGGAGCGGCTGACCGGCCACGACGCGGCGCTTCGCGCGGTGGCGCGGCTGCGCAGCCGGGTGTTCGGTGCCCTGACCCGCAGGCCCGCCCACGCAGACACGGCGGTACGGGACGCGGACGCCGCATCCCGCTTGGTCGCCGACGTCGACCTCGTTCAGGACGCCCTGCTACGAGTCGCCCTCCCGGTCCTCGCCGCGCTCGCGATGGCGGTCGCGGCGGTCGGCTGCGCGGCCCTCGTCGAACCCGCCACCGCCTTCGTCCTGGCGCTCGGCCTGGCGGCCGGCGGCCTGCTGCTCCCGGCGCTGACGGCGGCCGCATCGGCGCGCGCTGCCCGGCGCGGCGCCGCCCTGCGAGCGGAACTCGCCGTGCGGACCGTCGACCTGCTCGACGGCGCCGCCGACCTGCGGGTGTTCGGCGCGGCGGACCGGGAGACCGCGCGCGCCGTCGACACCGCCCGCCGGCTGCGGGCCCACGACCGGGGCGCGGCCCTGTCGGCCGCGCTCGCCGCGGCCGCCCTGATCGTCGTGCAGGGCCTCACGACCGTGGCGGTCGCCCTGTTCTGCGCGGACCGGGCGAGCGGCGTCTGGTCGGTGACCCTGCCGCTGCTCGCGCTCGCCTCCTTCGAGGTCCTGGCCCCGCTGCCGGCGGCCGCCCAGCACCTCACCGCACTGCCGGAGAGCGCCCGCCGGGTGTGGGACATGCTGGACCCCGTGCGACAGCCGCATCCCACGGCAGCCGCCGACGTCACCGACAGCACGGCCGGCGGGATGGCCGCCGACGCAGCCGCCAGGACCCCGGCCTCCGCTCGGCTGACCGTGCGCGATCTGCACGTACGGCATCACCCCGACGGGCCGTACGCCGTGCACGGGGTCGACCTGGACGTGCCGACGGGCCATCGGGTCGCGATCGTCGGGGCCAGCGGCGTCGGCAAGTCGACGCTGCTCATGGCGCTCACCCGGTTCGCGCGGCCGAGCCAGGGCGAGATCGTGCTGGGTGGCGCGCCCCTGGCGGAGATCCCCGAGCCGGCCCTGCGGCGCACGGTCAGCGGCGCCCTGCAGGACGCGCACGTCTTCCACACCTCCGTCCGCAACAACCTGCTCCCGGCCCGCCCCGACGCCACCGACGCCGAACTGCGCGAGGCGCTGCGCCGGGCCTGTCTGCTCGACTGGGTGCTCTCCCTGCCCGACGGACTCGACACCGTCGTAGGCTCCGACGGCGGACGGCTCTCCGGCGGCCAGCACCGGCGCCTGGTCCTCGCCCGCGCCCTGCTCGCCGCGCCGTCCCTGCTGCTGCTCGACGAGCCGACCGAGGGCCTGGACCCGGAGATGGCCGAGTCGGTGATGGCCGGCCTCCTCGCCACCACCCGCGGCACCTCCCTGATCGTCGTCACGCACCGCACGGAGGGCCTGGCGGACATGGACGAGATCCTGGTGATGGAGGGCGGCCGGATCGTCCGACGGGGGACCCCGCGGGAACTCCTCGCCGCCGCCGACGCCCCGGCGCTCACGACCTGACCTGAGGGAGGAAGGGGGATGGGCTGCCGGTCGGGCACCCCACCCCCTGTCGTTCACGACAACGCACCTGTCAGGACAGCGGTTTGGCCAGGACGTACACCGTGCGGAGGACCACCGCCGCCGACAGGACCAGCAGGTGGTAGCCGATCAGGCCGTACAGGCTCAGGTCCGGCGTCAGCGCCGGCCCTCCCTCCGTACCGAGCAGTTGCACTCCGATGACCCCGAAGAAGATCCCGAGGACGGCCAGCAGGACCCGGCTGAGGAGTTCGCCTATCACCCGGCGGTCGCGCCGGTCGGCGAGCAGCCGGACGTTGATGCCAAGCCGTCCCTCCTCCAGGGCTCCGCTGATCCGGTCGAGCCGTCGTGGCAGCCGGCGCAGCACCGGCATCAGGGACACCAACTCGTCGCGCGCCGCGTCCCGCAGGGTCTCCGGCCGCAACTGCTCCGCGAAGCGGGACTCGGCGTACGTACGGGACGCTTCCAGGATGTCGAAGTCGGCCGAGACCCGGCCCAGCATGCCCTCCAGCGTGGCCAAGGCCCGGAACACCGCCGCGATCTCGGGCGGCACCGACAGTCGGAAGTCGGCCACCAGCTTGAACAAGTCCGTGAACATCTGCGCGTTCGGCGAGGAACCGCGCCCGAGGTGCCGCCCGCTGAACTGGCCGAGCGCCCGCTGCAGCCGCTGCTCGTCCACGTCCTCCGGCCGGTCGGTCACCTCCAGGAGGGCATCGCGCAACTCGGCCGGGTCCCCGCGGCCCACGGCGAGGAACAGCCCGATCATCGCGGCCCGCAGCCCGCCGTCGAGCCGCCCCACCGAGCCGAAGTCCAGCATGGCCGGGCTGCCGTCGGGCAACAGCAGGATGTTGCCGGGATGCGGATCGGCGTGGAAGACCCCGTCGTACAGGATCTGGTCGAGCAGCGCGGTGAGCAGGGTCCGCGCCAGCTTCGCACCGTGCTCCGGGGTGTCCGGCCGCGCCTGGCCGAGCGGCCGGCCGTCGATCCGGCCCATCACCAGCACCCGCTCGCCGCCCAGTTCCCCGTACGTGAGGGGGAAGGTGACGCTGTCGTCGCGGCGCGCCTCGGCGGCCCGGCGTACCGAGGTCAGATTGCGTGCCTCGACCCGGAAGTCCAGCTCCTCGCGCAGCGCCACCGCGAAGCCGCGGGCCAGCTCGGTCAGGCCGAGGGAACGGCCCCACTCGGTGCGGTTCTCCAGGGTGTGGGCCAGCCGCTCGACGATGTCCAGGTCGCGTTCGACGACGTCGCGGATGCCGGGGCGCTGCACCTTGACGACGACCCGGGTGCCGTCGCGCAGCACGGCGGCGTGCACCTGGGCGACCGAGGCGGCGGCGAGCGGCTCGCGGTCGAAGTCGGCGAACACCTCGGTGAGCGGCGCGCCCAGGCTCTCCAGGAGCGTGGCCTCGACCTGCGACCAGGGCGCGGGCGGCACCTGGTCCTGGAGCCGGCTGAGCTCGGCGACGTACGGCTCGGGCAGCAGGTCGCGGCGGGTGGACAGTAGCTGTCCCAGCTTCACGAAAGTGGTACCGCCCGCCTGCAGCGCCTCGAGCAGCTCGTGCGCGAGCTGCTCGTGCCGGGCGCCGATGCCGCTCCTCGCGCGGCCGGTGAGGTAGGGGCCGAGGCCATGCCGGCCGACGATGGCGACGATCCTGGAGTAGCGGCGGGCGCGCGCCACGCGCGCCCGCGCGGCTCGGATCCGGGCGAAGAGCCGTATCCGGCTGCTGGGCACCGCCAGGTCGAGCACGAGCAGACAGACCATGGCGGTCAGCAGCCCGACCCCGAGCATCAGCGGCAGGAGCACCGGTCCGCGGCTCTGGAGCTGCGGACCGATCAGCGTGCCGGAGACAGAGACGCCGACCAGCGCGGCGATCAGCACACGCAGCAGGCCGGCGTCGACGCCGAGCAGCCGCCGCCCGAGCAGGGCCGGAAGGGCAATAACGGTGAACGCTCCGATTATCCCGATAAGGAACATATCAGGCAGGGTAGTGAAGCTACCTGCAAGGAAAGGGAGTTGCAGTCGAGAACCGCTTGAGTCCCGCTGGAGTCCTGCTCGGTTTTCTGGGGGCGCCACGGGCGAGCAGGACGCGAGCGAACTCCGAGGAGGGCCGGGTTTCCTGCTGGTGTGAGGGAAACGGCCCCGGGGATCAAGGACCCTGGGCAGGGCCGACTCCGGGGCCAAGGGTGCGGCCTGACCCCTGGCGGCGGTGCGGCCTCTGCACGTCGGCCCGCCCCCACGCCCCGCGGCGCCCGGTACATCCCCCGGCCGGGCGCCGCGCGCATTCCCCTCAACTGCTCTGCTGCACAACCGTCGTTGTCCATGGCTGTTCGTCCCGAGGGATCCTCGAGCGGTCCCCGAATCGGGGCGGTCAGATTCACCGGGCGACCGTTCGACGTCCGCAGGGAGGAAATCATGGCCGCCCCGATCAGACCGCCCGCCTCCGGCCCGCGGTTCCGTCCGACCGACAGTGCCCCGGGGGCGGGCACCTCCGTCCCGCAGGCGAGCGCCGCCGCTCGGCGCACCGGACCGTTCGGCCGGCCGCGCTGGTTCACCACGCTCTTTCTCACCGACGTCTGGGAGCGGTTCAGCTTCTACGGCATGACCGCGATCCTCGTCCTGTACGCGACGGAGCGCACGGACCGCGGCGGCCTCGGCCTGTCCGCCGGGGACGCCGCGGTCCTGTTCGGCGCCTACATGGCGGCGGTCTTCCTGACCTCCGTACCGGGCGGCTGGATCGGCGACCGCGTCCTCGGCGCTCAACGGGCCGTGCTGTACGGCGGCTCCCTGATCGCCCTCGGCCATGTGTCGATGGCCGTGCCGGTCACCGGCGCCGTCTACCCCGGCCTGCTGCTGATCGCCTGCGGCACCGGACTCCTCAAGCCCAACATGGCCGGCCAGCTCAGCGCCTTCTACGACCGGGAGGACCGCACCGGGCGGGATGCCGGCTTCGCCGTCTTCTACATGAGCGTTCAGGTCAGCGCCCTGCTCGCGCCGATCGTCGTGGGCGCCCTCGGCGAGGGCGTCAACTGGCACCTCGGCTTCGGCGCCGCCGCCCTCGGCATGGGCGCGGGACTGCTGCAGTACGTCCGCGGGGTCCGCCACTTCGGGGACATCGGCCGCGTTCCCGAGCGCGCCGCCACCCCCGCCGAGCGCACCCGGGTGCTGCGCGTCGCGCTCGTCGCCGCCGGACTCGTCGTCCTCGGCTACGGCACGGACGCCGCTCTCGGCACCTTCCGCTTGCCCCACATCATGGTTCTGATCGGCCTGCTGTGCGTGGTGTCCCCGGTGATCTGCTTCTGGCGGCTGCTGCGCAACCCGCTGCTGACCGCCGCGGAACGCGTCCGGGTCCGCACGTACATCTGGCTGTTCCTCGCCTCGGCCGTCTTCTGGGCGCTGTTCCTCCAGGCCGGATCGGCCTTCACTCTCTTCGCCAAGCACGCCACCGACCGCGAGGTGCTGGGCCGGACCGTGCCCGCCAGTTGGTTCCACGCCGCGATCCCGCTGTTCGTCCTGGTCCTCGCCCCGGCCTTCGCCTGGCTGTGGACCCGCGCTGGCGAACGCCTCTCGACCGCCACCAAGTTCTCCCTCGGTATGGCCGCCACCGCCGCCGCCTACCTGGTGATGGCCGCGGCCGCCACGCTCGCCTCCGACGGCACCCGCGTCTCCCCGCTCTGGCTGCTGCTTTCCTTCGTGCTCCTCGCCGCCGGCGAGGTCTCCTTCGGCCCCGTCGGCATGAGCGCCTCCACGGCCATCGCCCCGGCCACCTTCGTCAGCCAGACGGTGGGCCTCTTCTGGCTCTCCGGCGCCCTCGGCGGCGGCATCGGCGGCAACGCCCTGAAGTTCTCCGGCGACCAGGTCCCGGGCCCCGCCTTCTTCCTGTCCCTCGCGGCTGCGGCCCTGGTCACGGCCCTGACCCTGCTCCTCGCCCGCGGCCCCCTGACCCGCCGCCTGGGCATCTGACCTCCCACCGCACCGGAGGCGTTGACGAGGCCCATCGCGGTCACGGGCCTTGTTCCGCGCGGACGTCGTAAGAACCGGAACCGGCGGAACCGTGCGGCGTACGCCGTGCGTTGTGAGAGGAAAGGGGGTTCGACGGACGCCGGACTGACAGTGAGCGAGCAGATCGTGCTGCTCGGACTGGACATGCGAGACGGTACGCCGCAGGAGCAGTTGAGGGTGGGATGCGCTGTCGCGGCGGCACCACTGCTGCAACTCGTGTTGTCCGGCGGGGTGGTGGAGCGAGACGGTCGGTTGGTCGCCGTACAACAGCCTTCAGAGGAAGAGCCGTTGACGCCGATGGTGACCGAACAGATGCGGCAGCACCCGGAAGCGAAGCCCCGCGCGTGGCTCCTGGCGGTACGTGACCAGGCCTTGACGGCCGCCTACGGTCGCCTTCTGGCGAAGGGCCTGATTCGCCAGGAGGGTCGCAAGGTGCTGGGTGTCTTCGGCTCCTACCGCTACCCGGTCACGGACCCGTCGGTACTGGCCGCGCTGCGCGCCGAACTGGCCGCAGTGGTACTGGCCGGAGCAGCCCCGGCACAGGAGACGGCAGAACTGATCACGCTGCTCCACCACGCGGGCCTGCACGGCCTGGCTCTCCCGGACGAGGACCCGGCGACGACGGTCCCGTGCATGGCCGAGGTGGCGGCCGGCCTGGGACCGACGGAGACGGTAGGCAGGGCGGTATCGGCGGCCCTGGCGGCAGTGGCGGTGCTCTTGGCTTCCGTACCGGTGACAGCGGGGTGAGGGGTCGCCGAGCCGAGGCGCTTGTGGGCCAACCTTGAAAACTGTGGTGGCGCGAGTCACCGTGGGTCCGTCACCGTGGGGTCAAATCGCACACCCGCCGCCCTGTGAAACGGCCCCTTTGGCCGGCGTTCTGCGCCGACCGAGTCGAAGGCCGCCTACGACTGGCTGACGACCAGGAGACCGTCTACTGGGACGCCGGTACGGCCCGGCTCTTGCCGCGGCTACTCAAGGGCCGCACCCGAGAGCCGGTGTTCACCACCCACCGACGCCCCGGCCCGGGGAAGGTCGTCAGCTCGCGTGATGTCTGCCCGGACACTGGCTTCGCCCGGCTGTCGTACGGGCAGGCCCGGCCTTGCTGGACGAGCACACCGCCCAGCGTGGCCCGGGCACCGGCTGGGACCTGCACGAATACCGTCACTCCGCCCTGACGCACCTTGGCGAGCAGGGCGCCTCGCTGCTGATGCTGATGGCCAAGTCGAGGCACAAGAAGCCGGAAAACGTCCGCCGGTACTTCAAGCCCTCCCCCAGAGGCCATCGCCGAACTGACCAGCCTGCTCGCCCCCAACAGCAGCCGACGCTGATCCGCCCCGGGCGGCGTGACGCTGTCCGCGCCTGGGCTGCTACGGGCAGCGTGACTCAGCTGGCGTGTGCTGTGCCGACGGGGTCCGCGGGGCGAGGACGTCAGGCGTAGCGGCGGGTGTGGACCGAGGTGTCAGCCAGGCGATCGACACGGTGAGCACCACGCCGCCCGCGACGGCCAGTGCGGCCCATCCCGGCAGTGCGTCGGCGCTGACGCCCCCGGCGAGCAGGGCGCTGCCCACGGCTGATCCCGCGGCGGAGCCGAGGTACATCGCGGCCATCTGGAAGGCGACGATGGGCATGGCCTGCTCGGTGCGGTCTCGGGTGAGTGCCTGTTGCAGGACGGGCACGCTGATCCAGCCGCTCGCGCCCCACACCGCGGTGGCGAGTAGCCATGCCGCGGGGTTGTCGACGAGCCAGATGATGAGGAAGGAGGCGAGGAGGAAGGCAGGGACGACCGGCATCAGCCGTCGGGGGCCCAGCGTGTCCAGCGGTCTGCCGATCAGGCCGGAGCCGAGTACGCCGCCGATGCCCCAGGCCCATACGAGTGGGAAGCCCCAGTCGTTCAGGCCGCTTGCGTCAGCCATTGGCAGCAGATAGGTGTAGAGACCGAGGCTGGCCATCCCCAGGACGAAGGACAGCGTGATGCCAAGCGCGACGCGCGGGCTCCTGAGTACGGCGCCGTTCCCGGAGCGGTGGGAGGCGGGAAGCTGTGGCAGCGTGCCGGAGCGCAGGGCGAGGGCGAGCATGCTCAGGACGCCGATGAGCACGACGAAGCCCATCGTTCCGCGCCATCCCACCTGTTCGCCGATCAGCATGCCCAGCGGCACGCCGGCGACGGTTCCTGTGGACAGGCCGAAGGTCACCATCGCCATCGCGCGCCCGCGTTCGTGGTCCGACACGAGGGCTCCGGCCGTCGCCGTGGCGACCGCGGTGAGCACGCCGGCCCCTGCGCCCGCCACGACGCGGGAGGTCAGGAAGACGCTCAGCGTAGGTGCCAGCGCGGTGGCGAGGTTGCCGAGGTTGAACGTACCGAGCGCGACCAGCAGCGCGGTGCGGGTCGATCTGCCGACCAGGACGCGGGAGAGGAACGGGCCCGCAGCCGCGTAGGCGGCGGTGAACGCGGTGACGCCCAGTCCGATCGCACCGGCCGTCGTGGCCAGGGAGTCGGCCATGTCCGGCAGGACACTGGCCAGTACGTAGGCGTCGATACCCAGGGAGACCGCGGCGACGACCAGCGGCCAGACCTTCCCGATCACGCGGCACCCCCCTCGGCCCTGGCCGCGCCCTCGTCCTCGTAACCAGCCAGGACCGTCCGCACCAGGCCGGGGAACCGGGCATCGAGGTCCTCGGCACGCAGCCTGATCATGCACTTGCGCCCCTCGGCGCGGACGAAGACCACGCCGGATTCACGCAGCAGGCTCGTGTGGTGGGTCAGCGTCGAGCGCGGCAGATCGGGGCCGAGCTCCAGGCTGTCGACCTCCCCGCGCTCGGTGAGGATGCGGACCATCATCAGGCGCAGGGGCTCACTGAGCGCGAACAGCACGCGCGGGAGCGCGATTTCATCCGCATCGGGATGGTGGTAGGTGCGGGCGGCAGCCATCACGTCACTCCAATCGTTCGGGAATTCCCGCACGAATATAGTGCGGGAATTCCCGAACGATCAACCCTTGACGGCACGGCTCCGCACCGCCGGTTCAACGGCGGTGCCGATTGGTTCTCACTCCTCGGCGGCGTCCTTGTCACGTAGGGGCCGTAGACCGCCCCGGCAGCTCGGGGAGGGCGAAGGAGTAGCGGCCAAGCATGTTGATGTGATGCCGCACGAACGGTGACAAACGAGCCACGTCCTCGTCGCGGACGTCGAAGCCGTCCGCGCGCAGTTGGTTGACTGCGGCGTCCATGTACCGGGTGTTGAAGAGCACGAGGGCGTTGAGGACCAGGCCGAGGGCTCCGATCTGGTCTTATCCGAACTAGCCCAGCTCGGCGGCAGGTCCGCCTGCGGGCCGTCGTTCACCACGGAAAGTAGCCGTGAAGAAGTTGGGTGGACGGGTTCCGTCGGGCGTGTCGTGCACGTCGTCCGCGCGCTTCGCGGTCTTACTGGGAGAACGCGTAGGTCCGGACGGGGCCGAGGTGCAGTTCGAAGGGCCCGAAACAGTCGGCCGCGAGGGTCGCGACCGGAGCGCCGCAGGGACAGGCCCGGTTGAGTCCCTCGTCGCCTGTCGGTCCGCAGCACCCACTGCTGTTCTCCCAGTCCGGGAACGACCTTGATCGTCACCAGCGGCCAGGCCCATCCCAGCAACTGGGTGGGCGTCGAGACGGAGCCGATTCGTCCAGCTCACGTCGCTGCCAGCATTCGAGAGGCACGGGACCAAGGCTGGGATCCAACCCGGGTCGGTTCTCCTTTCCAGCTCGACCGATCCGTAGGATTCGTCGCCCAGTCATGAGATAGAGCGGAGTAGGGCGGCGCATCTGGCCCGGCATCATGGCCTGGTGACCACATGGATGCGCTGCTACTGGGACGAGGAAGACACCTGGTTCTACTTCGAGGTCGACGCCGAAGGCTGGGTGATCCGGCAGGTCGAACTCGAAGGGCCAGAGCTGATCCCGATCGCAGCTGCTTCCCTCGCCGAGTGGCAGCGGGCCCGCGACGCAGGCCGCCTCGGTGATTACGACAGCAGATTCGGGATCACCGCCGAGCTGCCCGTCTCGGAATGGGAAGGCCACGACCCCGAACAACTCACCTTCGAGGAGTTCGAGGATGTCTGGGGCCCTGCCCGTCAGCAGATCGCATCCCGGCCCAGCTGACCTCTCAGCGCCGCACTGGCTTCTTGGCATCATCGCGACATGACCCCGACCCTTCCCCGCACCGTCCGAGCCGTCGACACCGCTCAGCTCCTGGACCTGGCCCGGGAGGCCGCCATGCATGGCTTCAGCCAGCGGCTCCCGGTCGACTGGCTACGAGAGCACCTCGCACCGGCGAGCAGATCTGGGGTCTCCTCGACATCCTTCCCGACACCTTGCACAAGATCCCGGAGACCTTGGACACGGCGTCCAAGAAGGACATCGTCAACCGCATCGAGCAAGCAGTGAAGGTGCGGGAGTGGATGGAACGGACGGCCGCCGATGCAGGTTCATGAGGTCCGGCGCAGCCGGCTGGGCAGTCTGAGGAAATGACATCGATCTGAGACAGCCGCCTGCCGACACGTCGTGAGACTGGAGGGGAACGCCCAGGTCATAGCGTCGGCGCATGACACCGAAAGTGAGAACCTACAGCAAGCAGGTTCGAACCAGAGTGGCAACGCAGGAGATTCGCCGCAGAACCGGCCGGACGTCATTGGTGGTGCCGGAGTCGGTCATCAGCGATACGAAGATCACGCTATCCGGGCGAGCATCCGGCACCTGGTCGACCCGGGACGCCTGTGGGTGACCCCGCGACAGCGACCGGTCCGGGTGGCAGGCTGCCGTTCGTCTAGTCACACAGACCGCCCCCGGCGCACTCGGCGAATTCCAGGGGTCGTTGCAACACAGGTGATCAACTGGCTGTGGCCAGGAGCTTAGCGAGGCGCTCGGCTGGGGTTTCCCAGCCGAGCGTT